>JBBECJ010000416.1:0-1734 GCA_040881885.1 Thermomicrobiales bacterium
AACGCCTCGGTTGGCATACATGCCTCGGTTCCTGCTTGCCACCGTCGTGCCACGGCTGAGCGATCCTTCGCTGCGGCTCAGGATGACAATCCACGGGGTGCTGTCCGCGTCGGACGGCCGCGTCCTGCAGCTTCTCCGATTTGTCTCTACGAGGAACGGCAGCGCCGTTAGATGAAGAGCTTCCAGGTGTCGGGGGTGCTGCCGGGGAACTGGTACGCATAGTCGGTGGCGCGAGTGTGGAGGCGGACGGCGTCGTCGCGGATGCGGGCGGCGAGGTATTTGACGAGGTAGACGACATCCTCGCGTCCGGCGATCTCGTCGAAGGTCATGTAGCGCGCTTCCTCGATCTCGTGTTCGTCGGGAGTTGGCTCGCCGGAGAGCGGCTCCAATAGAAAGAGGACGTAGTTGTCGGTGTTGAGACCGTCGGCGCGCGAGCGGATGCCGACGACGCCGACCGGGCGGGCCGTGACGCCGGTCTCTTCCAGCACCTCGCGGGCGACGGCGGTGTCGAGCGTCTCGCCCGGATCGACCAGGCCGCCGGGGATCATCCAGCGCCCGACGCTCGGGCCGTAGCGCATCCTGACGACCAGCAGGCGCTCCCCGTCGACGACCAGCCCGCCGACCGAGGTGACGTTGCGGGGCGGGCGCGGTTGGTTGGGCATGGCGGTCATATGGATGGCCTCCGTTTGATCGTGATGCGTGACGCGTGACGCGTGACGCGAGGCGCGGAACGCATTTCACATCACGCATCACGCGTCACGCGTCACGCGTCACGACACGTCGAAGTCCAGCGAAATGTCGAGCGCCGGCGCCGAATGCGTCAGGGCGCCGACTGAGATGAGATCGACGCCAGTTTCGGCGATCGCGCGGATCGTGTCGAGGGTGATGCCGCCGGAGGCTTCGAGGAGGGCCCGGCCGGCGGTCCGGCGGACGGCCTCGGCCATCGTCGGCGCGTCCATGTTGTCGAGCAGGATGATGTCGGCGCCGGCGTCGAGGGCCTGCTGGAGCTCGTCGAGCGAGGTGACTTCGATCTCGACCCTGAGCGTGTGCGGCGCGCGTTCGCGGGCGGCGGCCACGGCCTGGGCGATCCGGTCTGGGCCGCCGATCGCGGCCAGGTGGTTGTCCTTGATGAGGATGCCGTCGGCCAGGCCGAGGCGGTGGTTGTGTCCTCCCCCGTCGCGGATGGCCTGCTTCTGGAGCGTGCGCATGCCGGGCGTCGTCTTGCGCGTGTCGATGACGCGTGCCTTCGTGCCGGCCACGCGGCGGCTGTATGCGGCGGTGACGGTCGCGACGCCGCTGAGGCGCTGGAGGAAGTTGAGGGCGACCCGCTCGCCGGAGAGCAGCGCCTGGGCCGGGCCGCTGACGGTCGCGATGATCGTTCCCGGCTCGACCCGCGCGCCATCGGCCACCAGCAGGTTCACGACGACCCGCGCGTCAACTCGCCCGTAGACGGCGACGACGACGGCCAGGCCGGAGATCACGCCGGGTTGCTTGACCAGGAAGCGCCCGGTCGCCTGGCGATTCGCCGGGACGGTCGCCAGCGTCGTGATGTCGCCGCTGCCGATGTCCTCGGCCAGCGCCAGCTCGATCAGCGCCAGCGCGCCGCGGTCGAGGTGCGTGGGTTGGTTGGGCATGGGTTCCTCCGTGTCGTGACGTGGGACGCGCCGCGCGTAGGGGCCGTGCCTTGTGCCGGCCCTGCTCCCCACCCGAAGCGTTCGGGAACCGGAGCAGGGC
>JBBECJ010000417.1:0-1727 GCA_040881885.1 Thermomicrobiales bacterium
GTAGGGGCCGGTCTCGTGCCGGCCCTGCTCCCCACCCTGTGACGCCGATGAGGAATGGCACGGCTCGCTTTCCAACCGGCTTGGGTGGAGAGCAGGGCCGGCACGAGACCGGCCCCTACTTGTCGCGCATCCTCGCTCGACACCGGCACCGCTGCGCTCCGGTCAAGACGGGAGTATCATCTTCCCCAGATGAGGATTAGTGAATCGATTCACGCCACACACGAGCAGCGCATTGGCGATCTGGCATGGCGGCTGGCTATGCCGTCGGCGCGCCGGCGCATGCGGATTCGACGAACCGACAGCGCAGGCGGATGGCTGCAACTGACGCCAACCACTACGGCGGTGGCGCGGCGATGATTTCGTGGAAGCGCAATCTCTACGCGCTCTGGCTGGCGCAGATGCTGACGATCATCGGGTTCAGCCTGCGGACGCCGTTTCTGCCATTCTTTATAGAAGACCTCGGCGCGGACTCGCTGGAATCGCAGGCGCTCTGGGCCGGGGCGGTCAACGCCGGCGGGGCGCTGGTGATGGCGGTCTCGGCGCCGCTGTGGGGGATCGTTGCCGACCGCTACGGGCGCAAGCCGATGGTGCTGCGGGCGATGTTCGCCGGCTCGATCACGATCGGGTTGATGAGCCTGGCGACGAGTCCCTGGCATCTGCTGATCCTGCGTTTCATCGAAGGCGGCGTCACCGGGACGGTGACGGCTTCGATGACGCTGGTCGCCAGCACGACGCCGCGGGAACGGATGGGCTTCGGGCTGGGGATGATGCAGATGGCCGTCTTCTCCGGCGCCTCGATCGGCCCGCTGGCGGGCGGTGTCCTGGCCGACCAGATCGGCTATCGGCCGACGTTCATCGTCGCTGGCGCGATGTTGTTCGTTGGCGGGCTGATCGTTGTGACGCTGGTGCGCGAGCAGTTCACGCGGACAGCGCGTGGCGGGGGCGTCGATGAGCAGCCGGCCGTAAGGCTCTCGACGTTGCTGCTGGGCAGCTCGATGCTGGCGATGATCGCCGTCATGTTCACGCTGCGCGTGGCCTCGGGCGCGATCCAGCCGATCATGCCGCTGTATGTGAAGGAACTGGCCGGCTCGACATCCGGACTGGCGACGCTGGCCGGCCTGACGCTGGGTGTGGCGGGACTGACGAGCGCGCTGGCGGCGGTGTCGCTCGGCAGGCTTGCGGACCGGATCGGGCAACGGCCGGTGCTGGTTGTGGCGGCCATCGCCGTCGGGTTGCTGTATCTGCCGCAAGCCTTCGCGCAGTCGGTCACGCAGCTGATCGTGCTCCAAGGGTTGTTCGGGATCGCCGCCGGGGGAATCCTGCCGAGCGCCAACGCGATCGTCGCGAATCTGACGCCGGCCGAGCGGCGCGGCGCTGTCTATGGTTTCGTGGCCGCCGCGACCGCGATCGGCGGCACAATCGGGCCGCTGGCCGGTTCGGGAATGACGGCCGCGGTCGACATCCGCTACGTCTTCCTCGTCAGCGGCGTCCTGATGCTGGCCGCCGCCGCCTGGGTAATCCACGCTGTCCGTCCGGAGCAGGCCGAGACGCGGCCGCCACCGGTCTGAGCGCACAGGATGGCGAGGCTATGGCCTGGCGTCGAGGCGGCTGGGTGAAGACGCGGGCGGGTCACAACATCGCATGTAGACCTTCGAGATGTCCGGGTGGGGAGCAGGGCGGGTCTCGCAACGTTCGATCTGTCAAGCTGGCCACAACGACCCGCCCCT
>JBBECJ010000418.1:0-1721 GCA_040881885.1 Thermomicrobiales bacterium
GTAGGCGATGCCGCGCTCGAATATGTCGAGGGCCGCCTCGTACTTGCCCTGTTCCCCGAGCGCCATGCCGAGCGCCCAACTCGCGCTACCGATGCCCGTGCCGTCACGGATTGCGCGGGCGAGCGTCAGTGCCTCGGCGGCATCGCGCTCGGCATCGTCGTAGCGTCCGTCGATCGTCGCAAGATGCGAAAGGTTGCGGAGAGTCCAACTGAGGACATCGCGCGCGTTGAGTTGACGAGCGTATCGCAACGCGAGCTCCAACTCACGCTGGCTGGCGCGATAGCGTCCATCGGCCTTGTGAATGTGGCCGAGTTGGAAATGCGCCAGCGCATACAGGTGATCGTCGCCCGATTCGCGGGCGACGCGTGACGCCTGTTCGGCCAACGACAGCGCGACAGCGGAGTCGTAGCGGCGCGTGCTCAGGAAGCTGAGCCAGAAGAGGGCGCGACCTTCCAGCGCGGGGTCGCCGGCTGTTTGAGCGGCGTCGCGCATGGCGGTGAACGCATCCTGGGCGGGTTGCTGGCGGCGCAGAATCGTGTTCATTTGACCGAGGCGCTCGTGAATCAACGCCTGGGTTGCGGTTTCGACGTGAACGTCGCGCGCCGCCGCGTCCAGCGCCTGCTCGTAGTGGGCCAGCGCGGAACGGTGGGCGAAGGCCGATCGGGCGACATCACCAGCGCGGATTTCAAACTCGACGGCTCGATCCCACGCTTCGGAGGAGCGGAAGTGGTAGGCGAGCGCAGGCGCCCGAGCGTCAATCGCAGCGTCGGTCTCAGCCAGCCTTTCCAACGCCTCGGCGATGCGAGTATGCAACTGACGACGACGGCGCACGACGAGCCGGTCGAGCAACGCCTCGCGGATCAGCGCGTGGGTGAAGCGATAGGTTTCGGGGGACTCGCGCGCCAGGACGATGATCTGCGACGACACGGCGCGTTCGAGAGCTGCGAGGAGCCGTTCCTCTGGCCAGCCAAGCACGGCTTCAACGACCGCCAACTCCCATTCGACGCCGGTGGCGGCGCCGATCTCGATCAGCGACTCGACTTCGGCGCCGAGCAGGAGGACGCGTTGATCGACGATCTGGCGCAGCAACTCGGGAACACCAGCGTCTAGCGACGGAGCGCGCAGCATTCCGTTGGTGTCCGGGTGAAGCAACTCTCGCGCGGAGAGGTGGCGCAGTAGCTCTGTCACGAAGAGCGGGTTGCCGTCGGAGCGATTCAGAAGGTAGCGAGCGAGTTCCTCGGCTGGCGGGCCAGCACGCCACTCGGTCAGCGCAACGATATCGTCGTATGCAAGCGGTCCGAGCTGGATGAGCTCGACGCGGCGGTCGTGGCGCAGGCGCGGAAGGATGTCGATCAGGCTGTTGCTCGGGCCTAGGTAGTCGGTGCGCCAGGCGGCGGCGACAAGGATTGGCAGGCGCCGGAGATCGCGGGTCAGATATTCGAGCAGCTCAAGCGCGTCCGGATCGGCGACGTGCAGATCGTCGAGGGCGATCACGAGCGGCGTGGAGCGCGCGAAGGTGTCGAAGGCCGCCTTGACCTCCTGGATGAGCTGCGCCGACGCGTCGGGCCGTGGACCGTTTCCGAGCGGGGCTGGGAACAGCGCCGGATCGACGCCGGCTTGCGACGCGAACGTGGCGACGATCTGGCGCCAGGCGTCGAAAGGCGGAGCGACGCCGCCATCCCATGAATGTCCGATCGCGGAGACCGCGCCGGCCTCTCGCG
>JBBECJ010000419.1:0-1702 GCA_040881885.1 Thermomicrobiales bacterium
AAACGTGGCGAGCAGCAGCTCCACCTCATCCCCGCCACCGGCGGCGAGCCACTGCGCCTCACCAACCTCCAGGGCGGCGTCGATCAGCCCGCCTGGCATCCCAACGGACGCGATCTCGCCTTCACCGCTCGCCGCCGCGCGCTGGCCGGCGAGAAGGAACCCGAATCCGACATCCGCGTCGCCAGCGAGCGTTGGCGGCCGAAAGCCATCGCCAGCGTCGCGTCCACTGGCGGCGCGCCCGTCGTCGTCGGCCCGTCCGAGGGCCACGTCTGGACCTTCGCCTACTCGCCCGACGGCTCCCGGTTCGCCGCAATCGTCTCCGAGACTGAAAACCTCGCCATTGCCTTCACGGCGACCCGGCTGATCGTCGGCGACGCCGATGGCGGCAACGAACGCGATCTGCACCAGCTCGCCGGCGTTCCCGGTCAGGTCAGTTGGTCCGGTGACGGCCGCCAGGTCGCCGTCGTCGGCAGCCCGCAGGCCAACAAGGACTATGTCCACGTCTTCGTCGTCGACGTTGACTCCGGCGCAGTCACCACCCTCGACGAACGCGGCGCCACCCCCAACTGGGCCGCCTTCGCGGGAGACGATCTACTCGTTCACAGCGTCGAGATCCAGAGCACTCGCATCGATCGAACCGATCCACGCGGCGCTGAGTGGGAACCGCTCGACCTCGGCGCCGACGCCGCCAGCGGCTGGATCGACGCCCGCGTCACCATCCACGCGACTGACAACGCCATCGTCGCCGGCATCGCCCAGCACAACCGTCCGGCCGATGTTTACGTCGCCCAGATCGGCCAGCCCGCCGTCCGCATCACCGATCTCAACCCGCAACTCGCCGGTCTGCCGATGGCCGCGATGGAGCACATCACCTGGAAAGCCGGCGACGGCAGCGAAAACCACGGCTGGCTGCTCCTACCACCGGATGCCACCCCGAACACGCGCCTGCCGCTGATCGCTGAAATCCATGGCGGCCCATCCGCCCAATGGGGCAACTGGTTCTACGGCACCTGGCACGACTGGGCCCAGATTCTCGCCAACGAAGGCTACGCCGTCTTCCTGCCCAACCCGCGCGGTAGCACCGGCCGCGGCGGCGCCTTCACCGGCGCCAACAAGTACGACTTTGGCGGCGGCGACTTCGACGACATCATGACCGGCATCGACATGCTCATCGAACGCGGCGTTGCCGACCCCGACCGGCTCGGCATCTGCGGCTGGTCGTTCGGCGGATTCATGACCGCCTGGGCCGTCACCCACACCGACCGCTTCAAGGCAGCCGTCGCCGGCGCCGCCCCAACCAATTGGGTCTCAAAGATCGGCACGACCGACATCCGCCCCGCCAACGAGTGGAACCTCGGCTCCGTCAACGATGAGCCCGACCGCCCCTGGGAACGCTCACCAATCCGTTACGTCAAGTCCGTCACAACTCCCACCCTGCTACTACAAGGCGGCGCCGATGTCCGCGTCCCGCCCACTCAGTCCTGGGAGTTCTACAACGCCCTCGTCGCCCTCGGCGTCCCGACCGACCTTGCCGTCTACCCCCGCCAGGGCCACTCCTTTTCCGAACGAGCCCACATGCTCGACCTCCTCCAACGCCTCACCGGCTGGTTCGCGAAGTACCTGTGATGTGCGGCGGCCAGCAATCCGTGCGTAGGGACGGACCCATGTGTCCGTCCGACAATAGGGCCGCGTCGCAGCGGCC
>JBBECJ010000420.1:0-1700 GCA_040881885.1 Thermomicrobiales bacterium
CATGACGCGCGTCACAGCATTCGAAAGCTCGTAGCGAGAGAATCTAGTCCAGGGTTATGGCCAAGAACACGGAGGCTGTCATATTTGTGAGAATGGAGTTACAGGCAGGCGACGCAACGGCAATCGACCGTTTACAATACGGCGGAGCAGCGGCGAGCTGTGACATAGGTCACATTCTTTCCCCGCGTCAAACGTCACCATCTAACAATATCGTGCGAGAAGGAGTGTTGTGGAGGTAAGTTTTCTCGGCTCCAGTAACGCCTTTGCGGCGGATGGGCGCTACTGGAGCAGCTTCATTGTTGACAAGAAGTATCAGTTCGACGCGCCGCCGACCATGCTGCCGCAGCTCAAAAGGCTCGGCGTCGACCTCGCCGACATCGAGGTCATCTTCATCTCCCACTACCACGGCGACCACTTTGTTGGTCTGCCGTTCCTCCTCCTCGAATACGTCTACATGACGCCGCGGACGAAGGACCTCTTCATTGTTGGGCCGCCCGGCTGCGAGGAGTGGCTGGAGGATTTCTCGGGCCGTGTGTATCCCAACATCACGAAGGCGGCGGGCTACAAACGCATCTACATCGACGCAAACCCCGGCGAAGAGCAGCACGTGGCCGGCCTCACGTTCACGGCCTTCTCGATGAACCATGTCAAGAAGGACGGTCTCCGCGCGATGGGCTATCGGGTGCGGATCGGCGATCGCACGCTCGCCTACACCGGCGACACGATGTTCTGCGAGGAGGCCGTCACCATGGGCGACGGCGCGGACATCTACGTTGTCGACTGCACGTACTCTGAGGGCAGCGGCCCGGAGCACATGGGGCTCGACGACATCAAGGTCATCCGCGAGCGCATCTCGCCCTCGACGCAGATGGTGCTCACGCACCTCAACGGCAAGCCGCACTTGAACGGGTTGCCCAACACCGTCCTCGCCGAAGACCTGAAGACGTTCCGCTACTAGCCTTCGGCGAGCGCGTGAAGGACACCGAAAACGCCGCACTCGCCTTACTGGAAGCGACGCCCGCTGTCCTGCGCGAACTCGTCGGACGACTGCCCGTAGAAATCGTCGAGGCGCCGCTTGACCGTGGCTGGTCCGTCAAGCAGATGCTCGCCCACTTTGTCGACGTCGAAGTGGTCGCATTTCGCGACCGCCTACGCAGGATGGTCGAGGAGGAGCGCCCGGCCATCCCCTCGATCGACGCGATGGCCCGGATAGATGAGATGGGCTGGCAGGCGCGCTCCGTCGAGTCCCTGCTGGACGAGCTTGAACGTGAGCGCGGGGCGACTTGCAGGTGGTTACGGACGTTGACGGATGGTCAGCTCACACGCCCTGGCGAGCACGACACGGCGGGCGAGATCAGCGTCTCGAACGTCCTGCACTACTGGCCGACGCACGACATGGCGCACCTCCGCCACATCCAGCGTATGCTGGCCGCGGTGCTCGGGCACGAGATGGGGAACGCCAAAGACTACGACGTGTAGTGTCCCCCCAGGCCACCCCGGGGCAGGTCACGATGACCTGCAGCTACGAGTAGCTAGCCCGGGCATCCTCGCACACTCGACCACTGGACTGCCTGCCTGATACGCTCGCGGCATGACCGAGGAAGTCGCCGTGCTCGGCGCCGGGAACATGGGCACTGCGCTGGCCCAGGTGATCGCCGGCAACGGCCATCACGTGCGCCTCTGGAGCATCGAGCACGACG
>JBBECJ010000421.1:0-1692 GCA_040881885.1 Thermomicrobiales bacterium
TTCCAGCGCGGGGTTGCCTCATCCGTCGATCACCACGTACTCCTGATCGAACTGCCAGCCTTCGGCCGGGCCGAGCTCAAGCTCGACGCGGGGATGGAGCGGGTCGAGGCGTTTTTCGAGGGTGAGCGAGACGATGTAGCGGTCGTCGAGGCCGAGCAGCGCGCAGACGGCGTCGAGCATGATCTTGAGGCCGCCGTCGAGGTCGCGCCGGAAGGGTGTCTCGAAGTAGAAGACGAGGTCGCAGGCCAGCGGCTGCTCGTGGAGGCGCTTCAGCCAGCCGTCGTCGATCGCGCCCTGGCTGCGTTTGTCACCAACGACGACGCCGGCGTCGCGATGGAATGCCTTGGCCTGCTTCGAGAGCACGCGCCGCTTGCCGACGGTGACGTACTGGTTGTTGACACCGGGCGGCAGTGGCAGGGTCAGGCGCAGCGTATTCATCCGGGTGGCTGCCGGCCCGCGCGTGTATCATCGGCGCTGGTTGGGGGCTGGCGCGTGAGGGAGTGGTGATGACCGGGAGGCAGGCGGCGAGGCGATTGCAGGTGGCGGTCTTCCTGTCTGGGACGGGCAGGACGCTGGAGAACCTGCTGGCGCGGCGCGCGGCCGGTGATCTGGAGATCGACATCCCGGTCGTTATCTCGACGCGGCCCGGCGTGCGCGGGCTGGAGATTGCCGGCGCGGCCGGAATCGAGGCGCATGTCGTTCGCCGCCGCGAGTACCCGACGCCGTCCGCGATGTCGGCCCGGATTCAGGCATTGCTCGCGCCACACCGGATCGAGCTGATTGTCCTGGCCGGGTTCCTCTCGCAACTGGAGATCCTGCCCGAGTGGGAGGGGCGGATGCTCAACATCCACCCGTCGCTGCTGCCGCTCTTCGGAGGGCGCGGCCTCTACGGCACGCGCGTCCACGAGGCCGTCCTGGCGTCGGGGATGAAGGTCACCGGCTGCACCGTCCACCTCGTCAACGCCGAGTACGACGCCGGCCCGATCCTCCTCCAACGCTGCCTGCCCATCCACGACGACGACACCCCCGAAACGCTCGGCGCGCGTGTCTTCGCCCTCGAATGCGAGCTCTACCCGGAGGCGATCCGGCTGTTCGCGGGACGGGACGCGGGACGCGGGACGCGGGACGCGGAGTGATGAATACGGTCCGTTCTATGGTTCGCGTCCCGCGTCCCGCGTCCCGCGTCCCGTCATTTCCTTCACCTTCGTGACGGCCAGATCGACGCCCTTGCGGACCTCGTCGGAGGCTTCGTTGATCGTGTTCTGGGCGGCGGTGCGCGGGTCGGCTTCGAGCGAGGCCTCGGAGGGCATGACCAGCGCCAGGACGGCGTAGACGGCCAGTGACGCGCCGGCCAGCAGGACGGAGAGGACGAAGATGATGCGCACCAGAGTCGGGTCGATGTCGAAGTATTCGCCGAGGCCGCCACAGACGCCGAGGAACATCTTCTGGTCGCTGCTGCGGTAGAGCCGCTTCGGGCCGGCTGGTGGCGGCAGCGGCGGTGTCTCGACCGGCTGCTCCAATGGCTGCGATTCGGGCTGGATGTCCTGTGGTTGCTCTTCGTTCATCTCGTGTCCCTTTCGCTGGGTAGCCCTCCCCTGCCAGGTGCGATGATACACCGGCGAGTGCTGAGTGCTGAGTGCTGAGTGCTGAGTTGATACACGTTCCGAGTGTTGACGTTTATCGACCCGTTGG
>JBBECJ010000422.1:0-10366 GCA_040881885.1 Thermomicrobiales bacterium
CCGCGCCAGCAATCCGTCGAGCTGCCGGGAAACCTGGTCCAGTGTCGTCGCGTCATCGACGCTGTTGCGCGCGATCAACAGCAGATCGTGACCTTGCGCCAGGCGGCTATGGCGGACACGGATCGCCTCGCGCATCAGCCGCTTGGCGCGGTTGCGCTCGACGGCTCCACCGACGCGCTTGCCGACCGCGAAGCCGTAGCGGTTGTGATCGAGCTCGTTCGGCAGCATCGCCAGCACCAGCAGCCGCGACGACCAGCTTCGCCCGCGCGATCGGACGCGGTCAATATCGCTGCCACGCCGCAAGCGCAGCTCACGCGCGACCATCTGAACGCCCAACCCGGACAAGCCAGAACCCACCTTCGCGGCCAATCAGGCCAGGGTGGGTCCGCGGGCTGGACATTGCCGTTACTTCTTCTGAGTCGGCTTGCGCTCGGTGCTGACCGACAGCGAATGCCGGCCCTTGCGCCGCCGCGCGGCCAGGACCGCGCGTCCGGCGCGCGTGGTCATCCGCTTCATGAAGCCGTGATCCTTTTTGCGATGCAGCCGCTTTGGCTGGTATGTGCGCTTCGGCACGAGGCACTCCTCTTCCGCCGTCCCCAGGGGTCATGAGCATTTCCAACAATGAAACACGGCCCACGCAACAGGCGCCCGGCGCCGGGCGAAGGCCAACCGTAACTATATCCAAGCCTGACAGGCTGTGTCAAAAATGACGCCTCGGCAGCCTAGCGGATGTCCGGCTCCTCGGTGCTCGGCACGATCGGCGACATGTCGACATCCTCGTACAGCTCCTGAACCGGAACCGTCAGGTCAACGCACGGAAACCACACGTCCTGGTCACCGGTGAGGTTCTGATACACCCAGACGCCGTCGCTGTTGCGCGTATACGACTCGACTCGATGCTCATCCCGGTACACCATGATGTAGCCCTGTAACGATTCGATACCTTGATAGGCAATCGACTTCTCGCGCCGGTCAGTCAAGCTGGTGCTGGGGGACAAGACTTCAACTAGCAAGCACGGACGTCGACGGAACAGACGGTGATTATCCTCAGGATCGCACCCGACCATCACGTCGGGATAGTATCCGACCCGATGCGAGATTCGTAACTTCATGTCGCTGTCGTAGACCCGGCATCGACCGCCGCGGGCTCGGTTCCACAGTAGTGCTGTGATGTTGACCGTGATGAGGCTGTGGCGATCACTGGCGCCCGCGAACGCATAGAGGTGGCCGTCCACGAGTTCGTGCCGGATGTCGCTGGCTTCCTCAAACTTGAGATACTCCTCGAACGTGAGCCGTTGATGAGTGTCAAGAGCGCGAACCATCTGTCGTGCCTTTCGGTGGTGGTTGCGTTCGTCTGGTTGTGGCAGGCACCATTCACGGCATTGTACGGCGTGATACGGCGCGCAGGCGGCATGGAGAGACAACGTGGAACCACCCGGCAAGCCGATCACCCCCCGGCGACTGGCGCGCATGCGCGGGACGCTGGCCCGTCGCCAGCCGGACCTGGCCGTCGTGATGGAGAACATCTACGACGCCCACAACGTCAGCGCGATCTTGCGCACCTGCGACGCGGTCGGCGCGGCCGAGGCGCACCTCGTCTACGACGTGGAAGAGGTTCCGGAGATCGCCGGTGGCGTCTCGGTCAGCGCCCAGCGCTGGCTCGACCTGCGCCGGCATCCGTCGATCGGCGACTGCTACACTGCGTTGCGCTCGGCGGGGTTCGCGATCTACGCGACATCGCTCGGCGAGTTCTCGCACGACCTGTACGACCTCGACCTGACCCTGCCGACGGCCTTCGTCTTCGGCAATGAGGTGCGTGGCGTGACCGACGAGGCGGCCATCGCGGCCGATGGGACAGTCTTCATTCCGATGATGGGGATGGTCGAGTCGCTGAATGTCTCTGTCGCGTGCTCCGTCGTCCTTTACGAGGCGTTGCGGCAGCGGCGGTTGGCGGGTGGCTACGAGCGAGCGATCTGGCCGGAGGCGGAGATTGACGAGCGGCTGCGGAAATGGTTGGTCCGTGAGGGCCGCGATCCGGCCGCCGCGTCTTCCGCGATCGACAGCGCGGTTCCGCGCGCGCGCAACCGGCACGACCATCGCGGCTGAATCATTCCTCGATTGATTGGCCGCTGTTCTGCTGTCGCTTGCCGAAGTTCATCGACGACTCGACCCTGCCGAGGACGTTGAGGATGATCAGTGTCAGGACACCGCCGCCGGCCGCCGTGATGTAGAAGCCGGCGCCGGCAGCCATCCCGATTGCCGCGGCCACCCAGAGGCCGGCGGCGGTCGTCAGGCCGCGGACATGCTTCGCGTCCTTGAAAATGATGCCACCGCCGAGAAATCCGACGCCGGTGACGATCGTCGAGGCGATGCGGGTCGGGTCGACGATCGTCACCGGCCCGCCGCCGAACTCGTGAACCAACAGCACGGAACAAACCATGAACAGCGCAGCGCCCATGCAGACGAGCATGTGCGTCCGCAGCCCGGCGGATTTGTCCAGCGTTTCGCGCTCGAACCCGATCGCCCCGCCGATGACGGCCGCGACCGCCAGCCGAAGTAACCCCTCCCATTCGGTCACGGTTCAACTCGCTTTCCCAGCAGTTCGGTCACGCGGGTCAGCAGATCAGCCGGCCGGAACGGCTTGATGATGTAATCGTCGCAGCCGGCGTCGAAGCCGCGCTGCCGGTCCGCCACCTGGCTGCGCGCCGAGAGCAGCACGACAAGCGGTGGCGGCGCGGCCCCGAAGCGACCGCGGATCGCCTGACAGACCGCGTAGCCATCCATACTCGGCATCATGACATCCAGCAGGACGAGATCGGGAGGGTTGGCCAGCACCAGCGCGAGGCCGGACCTGCCATCGGACGCCTGTTCGACCTCGTGACCGGCGTTGCGGAACTTGGTCGCGACGAGCATGGCGATGTCCGGTTCGTCCTCAATGACGACTACCCTGGCCATCCTGCCTCTTTCTGCTGAGCTGGATCAGACGGCGAACGAGCAGATCGCCGTTGAATGGCTTGGTGAAGAAGTCCGACGCGCCTGCTTCGATGAAGAACGGGCCTGAATCGGGGACGGTCCCGGACACGACGATGATTGGTATCTCTCGGGTGCCGGGGTTGCTCAATAGCTGCGGCAGCACTTCGGCAGCCCCCATCTTCGGCATGTTGACATCCAGGATGACCGCGTCCGGCAGGATCTCGACAGCCCGGACAATCGCCGCCAGCCCATCCCGGACAAGCGTGACATCGAACCCGTTTCGCACCAGCACCCGCCGCATCCAGTTCGCCATATCGACGTCATCCTCGGCGACCAGCACCCGGCCGCGACGGGGCCGTCCCACGGCGGAATCCGGCAGGAGCTTGCTGACGGCCCGCGCGACCTCTTCCGGCGTCGCCAGACCGCTCAGGAGCGCCCCATCGTCTGGCGCTCGGACACTGGAGATGTCAGGAACGATTGCGACCACCGGCGTCATGCGCAGATTCGGGCTCGCCCGCAGCTCTTCAAGCAGCTCTCCCAGTTCAGGCAGCCCGATCCCGGCGTCACAGCGCGCGACGATTACGCTCGGATGGTGCAGCTCGGCCTCGCCAACGGCGGCGGCGGCCGACGTTCCGCGTGAGATCACGACATCGGCGGGCACGGCCCGAATCGCCACCTCCCAGGCGATCCGTTCGCGCTCGTCGCCAGAGACGATCAGCACGAGTCCAGTCCGGCTGATGTTGTCGAAAGCCTCGTCGTCCGTCCTGTCTTCCGGACCGGTCGTTGGCAGCGTGAACCGGACCGTCGTGCCGACTCCCGGCCGGCTGGCAATTGCGATCTTGCCGCCATGCATCTCCACCAGCGACTTTGTGATCGCAAGCCCGAGGCCGGATCCTCCGACATCGCGCGTTTGCGCCTGGTCCACACGGTAGAACTTCGAGAAGATGTGCGGCAACGCGTCGGGCGGGATACCGATGCCTGTGTCCGAGACGCTGAACGCGATCTGGCCATCCAGCGCCTCGCTGCGGACGGTGATCCAGCCGCTGGCCAGCGTGTACTTGCAGGCGTTCGCGATCAGGTTGGTCAGGATCTGCTGCAACCGCGCCCGGTCGGCGATGATGCTGGCCGGTTCTTCCACCAGCTCGGTCTGCAGGCTCAACCCCTTTTCCTCGATCAGGGGCCGCAATGCGGCCACCGATTGATCGACGGCGTCCGCGATATGCACTTCCTCGCGCGTGAGCGAGATCCGTCCCGACTCAATCCGTGAGATGTCGAGCATGTCGTTGATCAGCGCCACCAGCCGGTCGCTGTTGGACTGCACGATCTCCAGAAACTCGCGCTGTTGCTCGCTGATCTCACCAACCTCGCCTTCGAGAATCAGGTCGGTGAAACCCTTGATCGCCGTCAGCGGAGTACGCAGCTCATGGGAGACTATCGAAATGAACTCACTCTTCATCTCATCGATCTGGGCCAGTTCGGTGACGTCGCGCAGAACCCAGACTGAGCCGGACGATGTCTCGCCTCCACTGCTCTGGAGCGTCGAGATCGCGGCGCTGAGCACGCGCTGTCCGCGCCGGCGGACGATCGGCTGAACTGGGCCAGCAAGGGATCGATCGATGATCTCGCTGATCTCATCTTCGGTGAAGAACCCAAGGTCGGCGGCTGAATGTCCACAGGCTTCATCAATCGAAGTCTCGAACATCCGGGCGGCGGCCGGGTTGATGGTGGTGATGTTGCCGGCCGCGTCGACCACCACGATTCCCTCGTTCACGCTGTCAACAACGGTCGCCATGCGCTGGCGCTGCAGATTCGTTTCGGCGACCGTCGCCGAGAGTGAATCCAGCATGAGGTTGACGTTCTGGCCTAACCTGTCGAACTCCTCGGCCGGAAGGCGCGGAACACGGCGGTCGGATTCGCCGCGGTTGACGGCGGCGGTTACGTCATCGACGGCGGCCAGTGGCTGGCGCAGGGCGCGTAGCAGCGTCAGGCTGAGCCAGGCAGTCAGCGCGAACACCGCGACGCCGGCAGCCACGGCCGCGGCCGTCTGCGCGCCACTGATGTCATTCCGCAGCGCGAGCAGCAATCCAGTAATCAGCGCGAGCACCAGCAGCACGATCGCGCTCACGCTGTACTGGAGGCGCCGGTTGATGCTGAAGCGTCGTTCGGAACGATCGTCCATCCAGGCTTAACCCTCGTCGCCTACGTTCTGGACCGCCCGTCGCGGCCGGGTCCGCCCAGTCTATCGCCGTATCCGTGCCGTGTCGCCAGGCGACAGCATAGCCCGATGGTATAGTTTTTCGCGGCACGAGGCACATTCATCGTCGGATACATCCGCTTTCCAGCAGATCGGCGTAGTCACAGTGCGGGAGCACATTGGTATGCAGACGACCGGATCAACCGCCGGCGAAGTCGCCACGTTCAGCAGTCGGATCATGGACAACGTCGATCGCGTGATCGTCGGCAAACGTGGTGTGACCGAATTGCTGCTGGTTGCCCTGCTCTGCGAAGGACACGTTCTGCTTGAGGATGTTCCAGGCGTCGGCAAGACGACGATGGCGCGCGCGGTTGCCCGTTCGATCGGCGGCGAGTTCAAGCGCATCCAGTTCACGCCGGACCTGCTGCCCTCCGACATTTCGGGCATCTCCTATTTCAACCAGAAAGAGGGAGACTTCCTGTTCCGAGCCGGGCCGGTCTTCACCAACGTCCTGCTGGCGGACGAAATCAACCGCGCCACGCCGCGCACACAGTCCGCGCTGCTGGAGGCGATGGAAGAGCGAACCGTCACGATCGAGGGCGACACGATGGAGCTTCCGCGCCCATTCCTCGTCCTGGCGACCGAGAACCCGGTCGAACTGGAAGGCACCTTTCCGCTGCCCGAGGCGCAGCTCGACCGCTTCTTGCTGCGGATCAGCATCGGCTACCCGGACGCCGACCAGGAGGACGAGATGCTGGTGCGCCTGCAACATCAGCACCCGCTCGGCAGCCTTGAGCCGGTCGTCACGCCGGCAGACCTGCTGGCTGCCGGCGAGGGGGTCCGCGCCGTCCATGTCGAACCGGAGTTGCGCCGCTACCTGGCCGGCCTGACGCGAGCCACCCGCGAGCATGACGCGATCGAGCTTGGCGCCAGCCCGCGTGGAACGCTCGCGCTTTTCCGCGCGACGCAGGCGCTGGCCGCCGTCCGAGGGCGGGACTACGCTATCCCGGATGACACAAAGACGGTCGCCTCGGCCGTCCTCAATCACCGCATCATGCTCTCGCCCGAGGCGCGTCTGCGGGGCCGAAGCATTCCGCTGATTCTCAACGAAATCCTTGACACACTCAGCGCCCCGGTTGAGCGCGTCTAGCCGTCACGGATAAGGCCGGCAACCGATGGCCCATGTCCAGCACCAGCCGTCAGCCGACGACCAGGCCGCCGCCGAAGCGGGCCTCAGCCGCGCTCGCTCGCTCTTTTTCAACAGCATCTGGCTCTGGAGCTCAGGCTTCCTGATCCTGCTTGGCGCGGCCCTGGCCGAGCGCTCGCTAGCACTGTTGGGGTTGCTGACACTGGTGACGGCCGGCGGCGCCTGGCTCTGGGCGCGCTACGCGCTCAGCCATGTCGCCTACACGCGGACACTTGAGGCGGACAGGATCTTCCCCGGCGAGCAGATCTCGATGCGCGTCAGCGTCATCAATCGCAAGTTTCTGCCGCTGGCCTGGATCGACATCGAGGATCAGATCCCCGACCGGTTGCGGATCGTTGAGCAGGAAGTCATTCCGAGCGGCATCCCCGGCATGGAAACCTTGCGGATCACGACCGCCATGCGCTGGTACGAACGGGTTTCCTGGCACTTCCACATCGTCTGCCCGGTGCGTGGCTACTTCACGTTTGGCCCGGTCGGCCTGCGTTCCGGCGATCTGTTCGGCTTCTTCAACGGACGCGAGGAGCTCGAGAGCTACGCCTCCGTCATCGTCTATCCGAGGGTCGTCCCGCTGGATCAGATCAACATCCCGCCGCGGCACCTGTTCGGCGACCTGCGCATCCGGCGCCAGATCATCACCGATCCGTCGCGGGCGGTCGGTGTCCGCGACTACCGTCCCGAAGACACCTTTCGCTACGTGCACTGGAAGGCGACCGCCCGCGCTCAGCGGCTCCAGACGAAGATCTTCGAGCCGACGACAACCGTCCAGTTCGGCATCTTCCTCAACCTCGACACGTTCGAGCATTACTGGGAGGGTATCGACTACGAGAAAGCGGAGAGCGCGATCACCGTCGCCGCCTCAATGGCGATCCACGCCCTCGACGAGCGTCACACGGTCGGCATGTTCGCCAATGGCGTCGTCGGCGGATCGGACCAGCCGTTGCGTATCCGTCCCAGCCGCAACCCGGAGCAAGCGCACCAGATCCTGTCCGGTCTCGCCAAGCTCTCGCCGATCGCGTCGCTCAACTTCCCGCGCCTGCTGCGCGCCGAGACGCTGCGTTTCCCGTGGGGCAGCTCGATCGTGATCGTGACGGCGCTGATGACCGATCCTCTTTCGGCGGCAATGGCCGACCTGGCGCGGGCCGGCCATCGGCTGGTGCTGGTCACGATCGACGAGGTCACGCCACCTCCCATTCGCGGCCTGGTGACCTTCAGCGTCGATAGCGAACGCATCGCCGGCCCGCGTCCGCCGCGCCGGCGCTACGCGATGCAGCTACACCCGTCCCACCCGGCCGTGACCGCCGCCAGCACCGGATCGGACTGACGCGATGCTAAGCGCGCTGCATTTGCCGCCGGAGCCGGGCCGCGCCACCCCTTCCAGCCTGCGCGATATGCTGGCGCGTCTCGAATGGCGCGGCGAGCTACTCTCGATCCTGCTCATCCTGGCCGAAGCGTCGCTGGTCTACCTGTTTGTTGGCTTCGCGCTGCCGGAATCGGACTCGACGTCCTCGGTTCTGCCTGCCTGGATCGTCGTCATGCTGATGCTGACGGCGCATCTCGTGCCGCACCTGCTGGACGAGTGGCGCGTCTGGAGTCCGACCTACGAAGCGATCCTGGTGGCGGCGATCGCGCTGACGATGCTGGTCGCCGCCAAAGCAGGCTCCTTCTCCGATGTCACCATCTGGGACACGGCCTGGCTGCGCGGAACCTTTGACGCGCTGGCGTTCCTGTCGAACGACTCCGAGCGGCCTGTCTGGGGCATCGTCTTCCTCGGAATGTATGCCTGGTGGCGTGGCAGAACACGCGCCGAGGGCACGATCGACAGCGCCTACTCGATGATGCGCGTCGGGACGTTCGTGATGGCGGTCCTGCTGGTTCTGATTCTGGCATCGATGTCCGAGGACGCGCAGGTGCGCGACCGGCTCAGCGTCTCGACGATCGCGTTCTTCGCCTGCTCGCTGGCGGCCATCGGTGTCGCCCGGCTCAAGCTGGAAGGGTTTCGGACCAGCGCCCCGCTCGGCCCACGCTGGCTGGCGACCTTTGTTGGGCCGATCCTGGCCGTCATTGCCGTCGCGATCATCGGCGCCGGAATCTTCTCGCGACAATTCCTCGACACCATCCTCTGGATGTTGACGCCGGTCTTCTTCGTCTTGAACATCGTCTTCCAGGTGTTCGTCCTGATCCTGGCGATTATCGCCTTCATTCTTCTCTCGCCAATTGTCTGGCTGATCGGCGCCCGCGAGCCGCAGCTCGTGCCGGTCACCCCGACGGCGCTCGGCGAACAAGACCGGTCCGGGTTGCAGGAGGTGACAAACTCGCCATTTCAGGTGCCGGACCCGTTGCGCTACCTGATCGCGGCGCTGGTTCTGTTCGTCATCTTCTCGCTGCTGACCAGGTTCGTCTTCCGCCGCCGCCGTAAGGAACGCGGCTCGACCGAGGAAGAACGCGAGTCGGTCCTCGAATGGGGCAACCTGTTTGGCGCGTTGGGCGACCGGCTGCGCGGATTGCGCCGCAAACCAGTGGAGGAGGACCCGCTGGCTCACCTGCGCGACGACCCGCGTTGGCGCCACACGCTGACTATTCGCGAGACATACATGAAGTTGCAGGAACGCGGCGCGCTGGCCGGCCGCCCGCGCCGCCCCCCGGAGACCGCCGACGAGTATCGCCCCGGCATCGCCACCCGCTTCTCGTCCGCGACCGACGTTCCGGCCGCGATCGCGGCCATCACTGACACGTACCGACATATTCGCTACAGCGGCTCTCCCGCCACTGAGCAAGAGGCCACGACGGTCCTCAACGCCTGGGCGCTGCTGGAACGCGCCGAATAGCTCACGCCATTAGCGATCACACGGCCTGACGAGGACAGCATCAGTCACCCCTGTCATCCTGAGCCGCGGTGTCAGACCACCCTGGATGCCACGGGCTGTCCCGTCCCGGCACGGCGTCCAACAGGTCATCCCTGCCATACTACCGCCAGATCAAGATACAAGGATGACAGGGGTGACTGATGCTGTCCTCGTCAGGCCGTGTGATCGCTAGTGGCGAAGGACGCGTATCATTGTGTTGATTACGTAGAGTTACCAAACCTTGGACAGGAACCTCGTTGCTCGAAACCACCCCAACAACCGCTCCCGCCGTTCCGCTGCCGGCCGATGCCCCACCGGGACTCTACGTCCACGTCCCGTTCTGCCGCCACATCTGCCCGTATTGCGACTTCAACACCTACGCGGGTCAGGAACCGTTGATCCCTGCCTACGTCGCGGCGGTGATCGCCGAGATGCGGATTGCCGCCAACGAGCAGCCAGCGAGCGGCGCGCCGACGCTCTTCTTTGGAGGCGGGACGCCGTCGCTCCTGACGGCGGCACAGGTTGGCGCGATCGTCGAGGCGGCGCGCGAGCTGTTCGGGCTGCGCGACGACGCCGAAGTGACGCTGGAGGCGAACCCGGAGTCGCTCGACACAGTCCACCTGGGTGGACTGCGGGCGGCTGGTGTCAACCGCCTCTCGATCGGCGTTCAGTCGCAGCAGCGAGCCGGGTTGCGCGTCCTCGGACGCGGCCACACCGCTCAGAGGGCCGAGAGCGCCATCAACGCGGCCCGCGAGGCCGGTTTCGAGAATGTCAGCCTCGACTTCATCTTCGGCTGGCCGGGTCAGACCGACGCCGACTGGCAGGCCGACCTGGAGACGGTTCTGCGCTGGCAACCGGAGCACGTCTCGCTCTACTCCCTGATCGTCGAGCCAGGCACGCCGATGCATGCGGCGGTGGACCGCGGCATCCTGCGCGCCCTCGATGACGACACGGCCGCCGGCTTCTACGAGCAGGCGCTGGCGGCGCTGGCGGCGGCGGGCTGGGAGCATTACGAGATCGCCAACTGGGCGCGCGAGCCGCGCTACCGCTCGCGCCACAACCAGCTCTACTGGCAAGCCGGCCCGTACCACGGGTTCGGCGCCGGCGCACATGGCACGATCGGCGGCGTTCGCTCCAGCAACTTGCTAC
>JBBECJ010000423.1:0-10313 GCA_040881885.1 Thermomicrobiales bacterium
CAGGTCTCCTCTCGCTGTCTTGGCCGGATCCCGCGCTCCGCGGGTCTGCGTCAACTGGCGGTGGTAGGGGCAACGTGACTCGCCTGCCTGGATGGAAAACAAAAAGCACCACGGCGCGAGCCGGGTGCTTAGTCGGTCACCATCTCAACTTGTCGGTCGCCGCTCATCTCGTGCCACCTTCCAGCCCTCGACGCGGTTATTATGATTTAGTGTAGCAGATCATCCCGGCGCGGCACAGCGACATTCGGCACAAACCACGCCGGTACGATCGCCCCATCGGTGGAACGCAGGTCGGAGCATGACGATAGATCGTCCGGCTGATGCCGGTCTTAGCGCGGCAGTACTCGCGGGTGGCGCAAGCCGGAGGATGGGCGTCGACAAGGCGCTCCTGAGGCTGGCAGGCAAGACGCTGCTTCAGCGCGCGATCTCGGCCGTCTCCGAAGCGGCTGACGATGTCAGGGTCATTGGAGATCGCGAGGAATACCATCACTTCGGCGTCCCGGTCGAGCCGGATTTGTATCCGGGAACCGGGCCGCTGGGCGGGATCGCGACGGCGCTTCGCCGGGCGCGCCACAAGCATGTGCTGGTCGTCGCCTGTGACATGCCGTTCCTGTCGGTCGAGTTGATGACGGCGATGGCGGCCGTGCCGCGTGGTTACCACGCGCTTGTGCCTGTGACCGATACGCCGCGTTCGTCTCATGGAGGGGAGCGGACGTATGAGACACTGCACGCGATCTACCGAACGTCGTGCGTGGACTTGATCGAACTCCGGATCGCCAGCGGTCAACTCAAAGCCTTCGAGATGCTCGCCGAAATGGTCGTTCACGAACTGCCTGAAGGCTGGTTGCGCCGCTACGATCCGGAGTTGTCGTCGCTCGTAAACGCAAACGACCCTGACGAGTGGCTGGCCGCGACGGCGCGGCTGGGCGACAACCTGACAACCGTGGAGGACCGGGAGTGACACAGCGAGACTACACGAAGTTCATCCGTGAATCAGAAACCGGCCCGCGCCTGCATGTGAAAATGCTGCCGCGGCCGGTCTACGTGAAGATGGTCAACCAGTGGCGCAGCCGGCCGGACGTGATCGAGACGGTTGCGGAGCAGGCCTACTGGCTTTGGGACCTGAAAGAGCTCGAACGGCGGGCCCTGGCCGAGGGCCGGGCGGTGACCCACGCCGAGCTAGCCGAGGAGATCATGGGCGAGATGGACGACCGGGACTGGTGGAAGACGACCGAGGCCTTCGAAGAACACCTGATCACCAGCTTCCCAACCGACCCCGGCGCCTGGGCTGAATTGCTTGATCCGATCTTCGACCTGCAGGAACAAGAAGGGTGGAAGCCGCGCCAGTAGCCAGCGGCGTCCCGGCGCGTCGAATGGATCAGAAAGGCCCGCGAAGGATGGCGAGCGCGAGCGGAATCGTGACGCTGATGACCGACTTTGGAACGGTGGACGGCTACGTCGCCGCCATGAAGGGCTCACTGCTGGGTGCTAACCGCCAGGTGACGATTGTCGATGTGACGCATCACATTCCGCGTCATGACGTCACCGAGGCAGCGTTTCAAATCGCGACGGTCTGGCATGCATTCCCTCCAGGCACGATCCACGTCATTGTCGTTGACCCTGGAGTCGGTGGTGATCGACGCGCGATTGTCGTTGAAGCCGGCGGGCAGTTCTTCGTCGCACCCGACAACGGACTGTTGACGCTGCTTACCGCGAACGTCGTCCCCGGCGAGGTTGTCGTGCTCGACAGGCCGGAGTACTTCCTGTCCGACGTGTCCTCGACATTTCACGGCCGCGATATTTTCGCGCCGGTTGCCGGACATTTGTCGACCGGAAGTGTCGCCCTCCGCGACCTGGGGAGCCCGGTCGCCGCCGATACGCTCGTGGCGCTCCCGTGGTCTCCGATGCAGGATACGCCAACGCGCATTCATGCTCCCGTCGTTTCGATCGATCGTTTCGGAAACTGCCGGACACTCATCGCGCGTCGCCACCTCACGGCGAACCCTGGCTCGGTCTACGTGCGCTGTGGAGATGTCACCGTCCGAGGAATTCATCGCACGTACGGCGATGTCCCGGTTGGCAAGACGATGGCGCTCTTCGGCAGCCACGGCGGGCTCGAGATCGCGGTCAACGGCGGCAACGCGGCCCAATCCTGGGAAATCAAGCGCGGCGACGATGTGGTCGTCTACGCCGAGGAAGCGTCAGAGCCGTAGCCCGAAACTGATATACTCGACCGTTGAATGGTGTTCAGACGCTAGCACTCAGGATGGTCAGCCGGTGAGCAAGCCAACCAAGTCCCGTCCTCGTCAGTTGACGCGCGCCCAGTTGAAGGCGTACGAGGCACGCCGTTCCATCGAAGTGGACCGCGCCGCCGCCACGACCGGCGAAGTTATCAACGCACGCGTCAACGCGCCGGTCCGCCGCGTCCAGGCGTTGACTCGCGGCGAAGAGTACGCCATCATCCGCTCCGACTTGAATCGGTTGCTTTGGATTCTTGCCGTCCTGGGGGCGGCGCTCGTTGTCCTGACAATCTTCCTGCGCTAGGAACCGAATGCGACGCGAAATGGACAAGGGCGCCGGAATTGCGGGCGCCCTTGTTGACTGAGCGGAAACTAGATCGCGGTCTCTTCATCTTCTTCAGCCGGACCGCCGGACTCTTCGACGTAGTCGGAATCTTCTTCATCGCCGTCACTAGCCTCAAACTCGTCGGTTTCATCGGCGTCGAGGTCGTCATCGTCGTCGTCACCGATCAGCATGTCCGGCTCGTCGCGGAACAGGCGCGTGTCGCGCAGGTACGCCCGTGGGATAGCGACCTTGCCCTGACGCGGGAAAGACAGCCGATTGCCCATTTCAGGCGTCTTGTGCTCCTCGCGGATGATAACTCGCACGCTCTGGCCGCTGCTCGACGTCACGTACACCTCGTACTGGTTGCCGAGCGCGACCAGCTCGCCGAGCCGTTTTGCCAGCCGTGGCTCGACCTGGCCAATATAGCGTCCATTCTGATCGTTGACCTTGACATCGTCTCCGTCGACCTCGATCGAGAGCTTGTTGCCGCTGGAGAGTTCCGTCAGCACCTCCTGGCCGGCAACATTTACCAGATCGTCGACATAGGTTTTGCCGACCTCTTCGATGAACACTCCCGGACGGATGACCTGCTGCATCGGTTGCACATCGCCGTCCTCGTCGACCGCCTTGAGTGGTTCGATGCGGCTCAGGTTGCGTTGCGCGATCACGTTGGCGGGATCGATCGACGCCGCCGTCCCATACGCTTCGTAGGCCGAGCGGTAGCGATGCAGTTCGAAGTACGCCTTGCCGAGGCGGTTGTGCGCGTCGACATCCTTTGGCGAGCGTTCGATGAGTTGCTGGTTGATCTCGATGGCCTCGGACCACTTGCCCTCGGTGGCAAGCTCGCGCGCCATTTCCGCCAGTTGGCGTTTCGCACGGCTTCGTGTTTCAGTCCCGGATGCTGACACGGTCTACCCTCCTGCTGGTGTTGTACTGACTTACAACGTCGATTCAACGTCCGGTCGCGCTATGCCATCGCCAGCACGGCGATTGGCTCGCCGAGCAGGTACCAGGTCGAGGACGCTGTGATTCGCACGTCGACCATCTGGCCGAGCCAGTCGCCGCTGGCGTCGAAGAACACGAGCTGGTTGCCGCGCGTCCTGCCACGCCAGCGCCCCTTCGCGAAGCCGTCGACCAGGATCTCGCGCGTTTCGCCGACCATCGCCGCGTAGTGGGCGGCGCTGACGCGCTCCATAAGGTTCTCAACCCGCGTATGGCGCGCGTGCTTCACCTCACGGGGAATGTCGTCCTCCCAGCGGGCCGAGAGTGTCCCTGGCCGGGGCGAGTACATCGCGACATGCACCTTGTCGAAGTCGACCTCTTCGAGCAGCCGCATTGTGTTGTCGAACTGCTCGTCCGTTTCGCCCGGGAAGCCGACGATAATGTCCGTCGAGAGCGTGACGCCGGGAATCGTCGATCGGATCTTCGCGATCCGGTCGCGGTAATGGTCGGCGGTGTAGGTGCGCCGCATCCGCCGCAGGACTTCGTCGTCGCCGGCCTGGACCGGAAGATTGACGTGCTCGCAGACGGACGGCAACGCCGCCATCGTCTCGATCAGCTTGTCGGAGAAGTACTTCGGGTGCGAGGTCAGGAAGCGCAGCCGATCGATGCCGGGGACCGCGTCAACCGCGATCAGCAGATCCGCCAGATCGCGGCCATCGGGCAGGTCGTGGCCGTAGGCGTTGACGGTCTGTCCGAGCAACGTCACTTCGCGGACGCCTTGCGCCGCCAGCCGCTGAACCTCAGCAACAATCTCGTCGAACGGCCGGCTGATCTCCTTGCCGCGCCGGTAGGGCACGATGCAATACGAGCAGAGGAAATTGCAGCCGTAAATGATCGGGACGAAGGCCGACACGCCAGGGTTGGTGGCGACGGGCTGGTAGTAATGTGGCAGCTCGGCCAGATCCTCGTCGGCCTGCGCCAGCTCCGGCACGATCTCGACCAGCCGGTCAAAGTCCGACGGCTCGAAGAAGAGATCGACATAAGGGAACCGTTCGCGGAGCTTCGTCTCCTGGCCGGTGACCATACAACCGGTCAACGCGATGCGCACATCCGGCCTGACGCGCTTCACTCGCGCCAGCGAGCCGATCTTGCCAACGACCTTGTCCTCGGCCGCCTGGCGGACGACGCATGAGTTGAGGACGATAACATCCGCCTCGGCCTCGGATTCCGTGCGCCGGTATCCGACCTGGCTGAGCATCGCTTCGGCCTTGGATGACTCGGCCTCGTTCATCTGGCAACCAATCGTCCAGATGCAGTAGCGCTTCTCGTCGCCGGCGGGGGACGACCTGACCTGCGCATGCGTCGCTCGCGGGATGAGACGCAGTGGCTCCAAGGCAACCTCCAGAAATACAGATATGGCGCTTGTGACGCCGAACCGACGAAGTATACGCGTCAGCGGCACAGCCGCACGAACCTGGGCGCGGGCGCCAGGCACGCCGAGCGGCTCAGCGCTGTGACAACCGGTCGCCAGCGATGGCTTGACAGAACTCGTAGAACAGGCGTTCGGGTGAAAATATTGCCGCTGAATTGGGGTGTACGTACATCCTGTGCAGTGTCGGGGGTCATGCTACAATCGACCCTGACGCAATCGACGGTGACCAGGTGGAACAGGACATCAATGGCAAGAAGGCCGAGTTCTTGCCGCGTACGAACGCGCCGACTTCGCTCTCCCGGGATGCAGGGGTGATCTGATGGTGAAGCGGAAGTGCGGGACGTGCCGCCATTTCAAGGATGGCGGCATTGCTGGCTCGGGGTGGTGCCAGCATCAAGCCCGCAAGGATATCCAGCACATGGTTCTGGTTCGGAAAACCGAGCTCGCGTGTCGCAACAGTTGGGACCAGGATCTCTGGGAGATCGGTGATCGGCCGGTCGAACTCCAGCCTTCTACCCATATTCCAATGCCTGCTGTTGGCGGCGATCCACTCGACATGCCGGTTGCGCACGCCGAGCTGACTGCCGATGGTGAGGCGCGAGCCGGTGAGATGTTCACCGACCGGATCACGTCGATCAGCATGCCGATCCGGTCGCAATTACGGCCTGGCCGCGTGGAGCCAGAACCGGTTGCCGGCGACAGCGCTTCAGCGGAACTAAGTAGCTCCAGATCGAGTGTCCGTGAGGCGCGCCGCCGGCGACAGGAGCAACGTTTCCTCGAACGGAAGAAGCATCAGGAAACCGTCCTGCAAAACGTCGATGACCTGCTCAACACCCGTGAGCCAGTCGAGGAGTCCGATCGCAATCTCATTCGCCTCCGCGCCGTCGACGGGCCGATGACCGCCGAACGCGATCCGGGGCGCGAACCGCCGTCGCGCGATCGGCAGCGGCCTGGGACGACGGGCGCGCCTGACCCACGCCGCCGACACGACGATTCGCGGCAAGTCGAGTTTCGCGCGGCGCCGACTCGATTCCAGGAGGCGTCTCCGAAGGAACTGCCTGACGCCGATCCTGAACCGATCGCTCGGGTCCGTCCCGAACCAGGCAAACGTCAGAGCAATGGCAGTCACGCCAACGTCCCGGTCACCCGTGAGAGCAGCGTTCACGGCGGAACCGAGCCGCTGCCAACCGAACTCATCCGCGCCGAGGTTAGGAAGCGACGCGACAAGCAAGCCGAAGCCGCCGGCGATCAGCTTGATCAGCAGGACCGAGGACATCACGCGCGCCCATCGATTCACGGATCAGCCGTCCCGGTAGAGACGCGGCGCGAGCCTCCGCCAGCAGTCGATCCGCGACCGACCACGTGGTTCACCGGCGCTGGGCATCCGGGAGCTCCGCAGGACTCCTCGGATGTCGCAACGCCGTTTGAGGTTGACCCGATCGATCTCTCTCGCGATCTGCAAACCGTCCGGCGCTGTTGCGCGACGTGCCGCGATTTCAAGCAGATCGGAGACGGGAAGACCGGTTGGTGCAACAATCCGTATGCGTTCAGTGAGCGACGTATGGTACAGTCGAACGAAATTGCTTGCCGCTCGAGTTTCGGGGTCTGGTGGTTGCCTCACGACGACCTCTGGCTCGAGCACGCCGACACCACCCACCACGGGCGGCCAACGCCGTTGCTCGATGATCTTGTGGGAACAGGGCCGGCGAACAGGCAGGGGATGGGGACACACTCCTCCTGAAGCTCAGTGGCGTGTGTACGGGTCGGTTCTGACATTGAGCTGTGGGGGCTGGTCAGGGCAACCGGGGAGCAACCATCATCATTATGGCAGAATTTGGGCAAACGCTCAGGCAGGCGCGCGAGGCGAAAGGCGTCTCGCTGTCTCAGGTGGAGCGGGCGACGCGCATCAGCAAGACCTATCTTGAGGCGCTCGAAGAGCACCAGTTTTCGCAACTCCCAGCCTCGACCTACGCGCGAGGCATCGTCCGCAACTACGCAACCTACCTCGGCCTTGAGCCCGCCGACTTCCTGGCGAGCTACGAATTGCTGACTGATTCCAAGCCCACGTCCTTTGAAGTCATGCCGGCCACCCGGCCGCTCGACATGTCCTCGCACTGGGCGCCGAACTTCGCCATCATCGCCTTCATGATCGTCATGTCACTGGTCGTCTTCACCTGGATGTACTCCGCGTACTTCCAGGAGGCCGATTCGCTTGCGACGGGGACAGTTGGTGTCGCGACCGTGACACCCGTCTCCGAGTCGATTCTGGCGGCCATCGGAACCCAGCCGACCGTCGCGACTCAGGGTGGAGGCGTTGCCACAGTGACGCCGACCGTCACCGCCACCCTTCCACCGACAGCGACCGCCGAAATCGCCGCTACCGAATCTCCGGCCGCGGCGCTCGAACCGACAACCGAACCTGTCGTGGAAGATCCCCCGGCGGAAGAATCGGTTGAGCCGGTGGACGACGGGTCCGACGATCCGGCGACGACCGGAGCGCACACGTTCGTCGTCTGGGTGACCGAGGAGGTCTGGGTCCAGGTCGTCGTCAATGGCGAGACCGTTTACAACGACGTCATGCCGGCCGCCGCCGAGTTGATTTACGAGGGAGACACGGTCTCGATCACGTCGGGCAATTCAGCCTACGTCCTCGTCTATGTCGACGGGGCCGAATACTCCCTCGGCGACACGTGGGACGCAACCTTCAACTTCCCGTAGAGCGTCGGCGACGTCGCGCCGGATGCTCGAACCGTTGAATCGTTCGAGATGACCAGTCGTCGTGAACGGGAGCAGCCGCGATGTCGGGGCCGGCCGTTTTTGGGAAGAACCCATACGTCGCCAAGTCGGATGTGACCGGCCAGGTGGTTGCCGTCCTGCGCGGCGTCACCGACCAGCGCGGCCTCTTCCTGACGGCCCATCGCTCGCGGGCTGTCCCAACCGGCGAGATCCATGAACTGATGATCACTGACGAGGTCGCTGACGTTGAGACAACGGTGAACCGGATTGCCTTGATCGCCTTCTTTGAAGTGACTGTCGGGGGAGTGATCCTGCTGGACGACCGCGTGACGATCGGCGAGCGTGTCGTCGGCTCAATCGCCGGCTTTGACGAAACACATATGCCGAACCACCAGAACGTCTGCCTGCGCGGAGAAATGCGCGACGGCGACACGCTCGCCATTCGGGTCGGCGATCGAGTCAGGATCGCCCGCGGCTGATCTTCGCGGAATGCGGCACTCTGACTCGCGCCTGATGCTCCAGCATCCTGATATCGACCGGCAAGTAACCGATGAAGTCTCCATCAACCTCGAACGGGACCAATTGGTCGGCTTCGATCCGGAGGCTGCGTCCTGTGCGCTGGACCAGCCAACGCGAGCGGCCCGGATGGCCGGCGACGATCCAGCCGAGGCACGACAACGTGCCGATGATTCCGGGCGGGTCAAAGACGAGGATGTCCAGGACGCCGTCGGTGCGGTCAATCCCGTCGCCGATGCGAAAGCGCGGATGGACGATCGCTCCGCCGATCGCGCACAGCACGAGCCGGGCAGTCGTTGGGTACTGCGCACCGTCTATCGTCAGCAACGTCGCGAATCGCGGAGCGTTGAGATGACGGGCGGCGGCCGGCAGGTAGGCCAGCCAGCCGACCTTTCGTTTCCAACCTGACGGCGTGTGGCGCATGATCGCGGCGTCAAAGCCGGCGCCCGCCATATGCATGAACGTTGTCGTGCCGGCCTGTGCGACATCGATCAGCACGTCGACTCCGTCCCCAAACGCGATCGCGGCTGCCCTGTCGATCTTCCTCGGGATATCCAGTTCGCGGGCGATGATATTGGTCGATCCGATCGGAATGATTCCCACCGTCAGCGCGCTGCCGAGCGCTCCGGTCACGACATCCGAAACGGTGCCGTCGCCGCCAACGGCGAGGATCGTATCGACCTCGTCGACGGCGCCGGCCGCGAGCTCGACCGCGTGACCTGGCCGGGTCGTGCGCTCAATGCGCAACGTGATGTTCCTCCGCGACGCTTCGCGGAGCAGATGCGCCTCGACCGAGCTGGTCGTCAGTCGTCCAGTGGCCGGGTTAATGATCGCCAACGCTCGCGATGATGGCATCAGATCGGTCGTTCAGGCGTCTTCGAAGATCTCTTCGGGACCGAAGATGCGCTCAGTGACCCAGTTGGCGAGCCAGGTCGCGGCTGCCGCGAGGATGAGTCCCAGGATTCCACGGATCACGTTTCGCATCATGAATTTGTCTCCCTGTGCGTTGCGGACAGCCGCGTCACCCGGCTTCAGAGCCTGGCGACAGCGGCAGTCTACCATCGGCCCGAGGTCTGAACTCGTGTTCAATCCCGCCGATTCGCGAGCGTTCCAAGGACAACCAGCGCCGCGACGAAGCTGATTGCGGTGACAGCGAGAGTCGCCAGCGTCAGATCTCCAACAGGCGTCTGTGCGAACGCTTCAATATTTTCGAGGGGTGAGACGAGCAGGCCGGTCGGCGCGTCCACAATCCGCCAGGCCGCCGTCCACGTCTCGATCCCGAACAGGGCCATCAGGCAGCGCAGGGCAAACAGGATGACGACCGTCGCGACGATGGCGACCACGATCAGGTCGCGGGCCAGCCGCGAGCGCCGTGGGCGGCGCGTTGCGCGAGGCGGGCGAATCGCCATCGCTCAGAGCGACGGCGCGCGACGCGCGAGAATGAGAGCGCCAACGCGGGCGACGATCTGTTGAGCAAGATCGGTCTTCGCGTCGCGGCCAAGTGTCTCAATCCGGCCGTCTCTGAAATAGAGGGTAACCGCGTTCTCATCGCTGCCCATCGCTTCGCGCGCGTCGTTGGCGACAATCATGTCGAGGTTCTTGCGCTCCAGCTTGCCAAGCGCATTTGCCTCATGGTCACGCGTTTCAGCGGCGAATCCAACCCGGATGGCGCCGGGCGTGCCGACCGTCGCCAGGATGTCCGGGTTGCGCGTCAACTGGATCGCCATATCGGCGTCGGCCTTCTTGATCTTGTCGGTGGCGACATCGAGCGGGCGATAGTCGGCGACAGCGGCGGCCATGATGAGCGCGTCCGCGCCGGCTACATGCGTCTGGACTGCGTCGAGCAGTTCGAGCGCGGATTCGATGTCGATCATCTCCGCGCCTTCGACGGGTGACAGGTTGGTTGGCGCTGAAATCAGCGTGACCCGCGCGCCGGCCTGGATCGCCGCCCGAGCGATCGCATAGCCCATCTTGCCGGTCGAGCGGTTGGTGAGGATGCGGATCGGGTCGATTGCCTCGCGGGTGGCGCCGGCGGTCACGACGACATGCTGGCCGGCCAGCGGGCCGGTCGCTCCGAGCGCCAGCTCGATCGCGCCGACGATTCGTTCGGGCGCGGAGAGCC
>JBBECJ010000424.1:0-10305 GCA_040881885.1 Thermomicrobiales bacterium
CCGTCGCCGTTCGCGTCGTAGCCAGCGTAGTCGCTCCAGTAGTTGCCGCGTCCGTCGGCGGACCAGGTGATGTCTTGGAGTTTGCCGCCGCCGAGGACGGAGACGTGGACGATGTTGTCGATGAAGCTGTTCCCAGTCAGTGTGTTGCGGCGAACCGACGGCATGAAGCCGATCCCGACTTCGTTGTAGGCGAAGACATTGTCGCGGAATTCGTTCTCTATCCCCAGCTCACGCGGCGAGGTATCCACCTGCGCGGCGATCTGGTTGCCGACGAACCGATTTGCCTCGACGATCGCGCGGTCGACATCCTTCAGCCCAAGCCCGCCGCCGCTCGGCCCCCGGTTGTTGGACATCGAGTTACCGACAACGTATGGATTGCGGCTGTACATGATGTAGAGGCCGATCGAGTTCTCGTTGAGCGAGTTGCCCTCGATCCGGGCCGCGTCAGAGAACATCAGGTGCAGGCCATAGCGGCCCCGATCAAACTGGTTATTGCGGACAATCCCACGGTTTGAATACCAGAGGATCGCGTCGCGGCCATCCTGGGCGACGTTGCCCTCGATCAACATGTCGTCGCAGTACCAGACGCGGATGCCGTCGCCGCGCAGTGCAGGCGGCAACAGCTTGCCAATGACGACGTTGTCTTTGATAACGCTGCCTGGTGACTCCTTGAGGTAGATGCCGAAGAGGGTGTCTTCGATCAGGTTCTCGACGATCGTCGCGCGGCCTTTATCGACCAGGATGGCCGAGTCCTCATGGTCGAGGCTCGTGCCGGAGCCACGAATCGTGAACCCTTCGATGGTCAGTGCAGCGCCAGTGACCTCAATGACGGTGCCGGCCCCGCCGCCATCAATGACCGGGTTGTCAACCCCGATCAACTCGACATCGCGTGTGATTGTGAGCGGTCCGGCATATGTTCCCCCACGCACCTCAATCCGGTCGCCCGCGTTGGCCGCGGTAATCGCGTCGGCCAGCACACTCGTCTCGCAATCAGCGCAGACGACGACATCGGCCGGCGGCTGTTCCTGTCCCCGGACGGTGCCGAATGGCAGAAGCGCCAGCAGGAGAACAGCGACGAGCGGAACACTAACGCGCAGTCGCATCTTCCGCTCGCTTCCGATAGGTGGCGGCAATGACCAGCGCAACCGCCAGCAGCACGAGATAGAAGCCGACGCCGAACGCGGCCTCGGTCGAGAACTGGCCGATGACACCAGTGCCGAAGATGCGCGGCGTGAACTCCTTGATCGACGACGACAGCGCGGCGTTGGGATCGAGCGAGTGACCGGCGTAATACAGCCAGATGAACAGATCGACCGTGAAGACGATTGGGTAGATGATGACCGGCGCGACCAGCAGCCAGCGGCCGCGGCCGCGGACCCAGAACGACGCGATTGCCAGCAACGCGATCACAGGGATCGCGACACGAGAGATGCCGCGCTCAATCTTCGCAGCATCTCCCAACTTCATCATACCGATATAGTGGTTGAGTCCATCGACCTCGGACACGTCGCCGGTCAGCTTATACGTGTAGGCATCGACCGTTAGTCCGGCTGGATACTGTGGCGCATGCAGCGTGATAGACCAGTACGGCAGCGCGATCGAAGCGATCAGCAGGATGGCGGCGATCACGAGCCCAGCGAAGCGCAGCGGATACTGCCGGACTCGTCCGACGATGTCCGGCATGGCCCGTTGGCCGACTTCCTGCCGGGCTGTCGCGGGCATTGCCGGCGATCGATCGGCAGTAACCATGGCGGGTGGCTCCTCTCGTGGCGGGTCTGGCCGGTGGTCGTCTTCACACGACGACCACCAGCCTGAACCGCTGCTACTTCGGCTCGACGATGAAGTAGCCCATCATCTCCAGGTGCAGCGCCGAGCAGAACTCGGTGCAGTAGAAGGGGAAGACGCCGGGCTGGTCAGCTGTGAAGCTGATCGTCGTCGTCTCACCCGGTTCGATACTCAGGTTCAGGTTGTGCCCCGGCAGCGCGAAGCCGTGGGTCGCGTCCTGCGCCCGCTCGATGTTCGTGATGTGCCAGACGATCTCGTTGCCCTGGGTCACTTCGACCGTGTCCGGCGTGAAGTGGCTGCGAATCGAGGTCATGTTGATCGTGACCTTGTTGCCGTCACGCTCGATGCTCTCGCTGCCGGCCTGGGTCGCCACCTCGGACGGCGCCTGGGCAATCGGATCCCAACCAACTTCCGGGTAGGTCACCCAGGCCTTGACCTTGTCGGCGCTGATCGTCTGGACATAGTGCGGCTCGCCGATGCCGATCGGCATGTCATAGAGCAGGTCCATCGTCTCGCCGGAGATGTCGATCAGTTGGAAGTTCTGCGGGTGGAGCGGGCCAACCGGTGAGAAGCGGTCGATCGCCCACTTGTTCAGCGCAATCAGGTATCTGCCCTTAGGCGAGACGGTGTCGCCCTCACAGACACTCAGGTGACCGACGTTGTAGTGGACCTGGATCTTGTCGACCATCGTCCAACTGTCGGGCTTGCCGGCCTCGCCGACCTTCCAACGGGCGATGGCGCTGTCGAGGAAGAGGGACGTGTAGGCGTAGCCCTTGTCGTCGAACTGGGTATGCAGCGGGCCGAGTCCAAGCTCGACCTGCGCCTCCATGCAGGCCTCGTACGGCAGGATCGGAACGCCGAACTCGTCCGTCTCAACGTTGCCGGCCGCGATCGCGGCTTCGATCTTCTCGAAACTGTAGATCGTCACCTGTGGGTCGAGCTTGCCGGCCACGACGATGAACTTGCCATCCGGCGTGACATCGACACCGTGCGGGCTCTTCGGCTCGGGGAACTGGAAGAGGATACCTGCCTCGACTGCCTCGGGAATCCGGATCAGGCGCATCCCATGGATGTCCTCGCCGGCGCCCGATTGGAAGAGTTCCTCGGCCTTCTTCCAGTTGATCATCGTCAGGTAGTCCATGTCGCGCTGCGAGGCGCCGGCCTCGACCGGCGGCACCAGCGGCGAACCGTCACCGCGGTTGCCACCGAGCGACATCTCGACGTTGAACGAGTTGGAGAACATCCAGCCGTCGCTCGGCCCCTTGCCGGCGTCAGCCAGGTCCTGCCAGTACGGCGGCAGCTCGATTGAGAACGACTGTTCCTTGTCGATCCGGCCCCGTTCGCGGTCGAATTTCCAGAAGGTCATCGCGCCGCGATACTTCTCCTTGTACTCGGAGATCGGCGCGTATTCCCAACCGTATGGCACCGCATACTGCGAGCCGTCGAGGATGTACTCGGTGTTCGGCGTCACGAATGCGCCGCCGTGATTGGAGATGATGTGCGGGTTCTTGACGATCTGCTTCGTCTCGAAGTCGCGCAGATCGATGACGGCCATCCGGGCGTTGGCCTTGTCGTTGATGAACAGGAACTGACCGTCGTACTCGCCGCCCGTCTCCGACAGACCCGGGTGGTGGGTGTCGGCCCAGGTGTGGACGACATCTCCGACGGCGCCCTCTTGAAGAATCGCCTTCGTGTCGTCCGAGAAGCCGTACCCCTGCCACGGCTCCGGCGTGAAGACGCCGATCACCTTCAGCAGTCGCATCGACGGGACGCCAATCACCAGCACCTGGCCCGAGTGACCACCCGACGCCATGATGAAGAACTCGTCGTACTGACCGCCCGGCATGTAGGTTTTGAGCGCGCGGGTGATGTCGTCCGGCGCGAGCCCGCGAGCATCAGCGATTGCCTGTGCTGATGCCGGCAGTGTGCCGTTCGACCCGCTATCACTGTCATCGTCGTCGTCGCCGCTGATGCTGCACGATGCGACGAGGACGCCGGCGGCCGGCGCGAGGACTGCCGCGCCTGCCGCGCCTTTGAGGAGTGTGCGCCGGTTCATCCGGGCGCGTGTGAACACGTCAGCCATTGGGCTGCCCCCTTCTTGTGCGGTGACATCTCGTCCACCACATGTCCGTTCCGAGATGGCAGACGGGAGCTACCCTCAGCACCTTATGACGCCCACCAATGGAACGGCATCCATCGCCTATCCCAGGGATTGGGACAGTACGTGCTTCGTTACCATCAACAGTAGTTGAGGAACCGTTCCGGCCTCGTGTCGAATGCCGCAGGGTCGTTACACTTCCGTGACAATCGACGTTGGAGTGTCATGAATTGGTCGCCGCACCCGCGCTCAACTGGCGGAGTACGGCAGCGTAACGTTGAACGTGCTGCCCACGCCTGGCTGAGACTCGACCCAGATCCGGCCACCGTGCGCCGTGACGAGCGAGCGGCTGATGTAGAGCCCCAAGCCAAGCCCATCACCGGCCGTCAGCGACTCCTCGGCGCGATAGAAGCGCTGAAACAGCTTCGGCAGCGTCCGCGGGCTGATGCCCATCCCACAATCGCGGATGCTGATGGACGCCTGCTCCTGGCCGGGATCGTCCTCGACCCGTACGATGATGTCGCCGCCGTCCGGCGAATACTTGACCGCGTTCGTCAGCAGGTTCAGCAGGACCTGGCGGACGCGATCGCCGTCCCAGGCATGCACGATCGGTTGCTCCGACGCCTCGAGCCGAATCGTGTGCCGGCTGGTGGTCGCCTGAACCTGGGTCACGGTCAGTTGGGCGAGCTGGACGATGTCGACCGGAGAGCGTTGCAGCTCGAGCCGGCCCGCCTCCATCCGCGCGACATCCAGCAGGTCGTTGATGAGCCGTTCCAGATGATTTGCCTGGCTGACGATCGTGTCGAGCGCCTGCCCGTTGTAGGACTGGCGTCGGAGCATCAGTTGCGCCAGCCCCTTGACCGAGGTCAGCGGCGTCTTCAGATCGTGCGTCACCATCACGATGAATTCCTGCTGCAAGCGCTCGACCGCGCGCCGTTCGGAGATGTCACGCCAGGCCGAGAAGGTGACCATGCCGTCCGGCAACTCGATCCGCGCCATCCGTGATTCGATCGGCACCAGCCGGCCGTCCTTGTGGCGCAATTCCACCTCGCCACGCCAGACGCCGTCACGCTCGAAGATCGGCTTGGCATGCTCCAGCCAGTGATCGCGCCGGTGGAGCAGGTCCCCGGCGCGCATCTGGAGCATTTCCTCACGCGTGTAACCGAGCAGCTTCTCAGTCGCCGGGCTGACATCCAGATAGCGTCCATCGTCTCCAAGCAGGACAATCGCGTCCTCCGAGCCTTCGAACAGGCTGCGGTAGCGCGCCTCGGATGCCTGGGCGGTGCGGAAGAGGCGAGCGTTGTCGATGGCCAGCGCCGCCCGGCGCGCAAGCACGCCGGCCAACTCCAGATCGCTGTCCGAATACGGCTGGCCGGCTGTCCGCGCGAAGATGATGGCTCCCAGCGCCCGTCCGCGCGCCTGCATCGGCACGACCATCACCGAACTCGTCCCGAGCCGATCCACCAGCCGCCGGTGCTCGTCGTCGACTGTCCAGGCCACCTGGATCCGCGGTGTCATAATCGGATACAGCCCAGGTTCGCCGCTCCTGATCGCCCGCGCCAACGGGTGGTCGCTGTCCAACAGGACCGGGTAGCGGCGCTGGAGTTCGGTCAGGATCTCAGCTCCGGCCGGATCGCGGTGCTTCAACGCCAGCCGCGCGATGCTGCCGTCCTCGGTGACGATGTTGACCGTCGACCAATCCGCAAAGGCTGGGACGGTCAACTCGGCGATGTGGGCCAGCGTCTGCTCATAGTCGAGCGAAGAAACCAGCAGCGCGCCGGCGTCGGAGAGCAGCCTGACACGCCGCTCGGCATCCTCCGCGCGCCGGATCGCCTGACGCGACGCCTCCGACAGGACGCTGATGACGATTCCGACGACGAACAGGGCCAGCAGCGTGACGACCGCCGCCGGGAACTTGAAATCAAATGAGTAGCCTGGCGGGAGAAATGCCCAGACACTGACCAAGCCGGAGATGACGGCCGCCAGGAAGCCGGCGCGCCAGCCGCCGTACCAGGCGGCAATCGCGACAGCAACATAGAACGCCGCCAGCCGCGGCTCGGCGACCCAGGCGCCTACGATGGCCGTGACAGCGAACGCTGCCACGATAAGCGCGATCGCGATCAGATACGCGCGGCTGCTCCCAGCTTCGACCCTGGACGGGTCGAGGCGGCTGAGAACCCCGGATGTTCTGCCACTTCCCATGTCAGCCCCACCCGGTAATCGGCACAGATGCCTTTCCAGCGGCAACGTCAACCCGATAATTGGTCTCCCTGTCACATACAGTATCACTCGCGAGGGAATCGGGAACAGCGCATTGTGAACGACTCCACTTGTGTTCCAAACCGTATCTACTATGATAAAGCCCATCGGGTTGCGAAGGAGGTGAGTGGTGAACGGCGTTCATGACATGGGCGGCATGCATGGCTTTGGGCCTGTCGTGCGCGAGGAGAACGAGCCACTCTTCCACGCCGAGTGGGAGGCGCGCGTCCGCGCGATGCAGGGCGCGACGGTCGGCCGATTCTTCAACCTCGACGAATTCCGCTACGGGATCGAGCAGATGGACCCGGCCCACTACCTGCGCTCGTCCTACTTCGAGCGCTGGCTGGCGACAATTGAATACAACCTGGTCCAGAAGGGTGTCGTGACGAGCGCCGAACTGGACGCCCGAACGGAGCTTCTTCGGCAACAGCCGGACGCCGATTTGCCGGCGCCTGGCAGTGTCGAGAGCCCGTGGCGAACTGCGGAAAGCTTCCCCAGACCGGACCTGCCCGATCTGACGCCACGCTTCGCGGCCGGCGACGCTGTGGTCACGCGCAACCAGCACCCAATCGGCCACACGCGGCTCCCGCGCTACGCGCGCGGCAAGCGCGGCGTCATCCACCTCGTTCACGGCCCGGAAGTCTTTGCCGACACGAACGCGCACGGCCTCGGCCCGAACCCGCAGATCGTCTACAGTGTCCGGTTCGATGCTCGCGAGTTGTGGGGCGATGCCGCCGATCCAGGCGGGACGCTCAACATCGACCTTTGGGAAAGTTACCTCGAACCGGCGCCGGGCTGATCCAACCGCAGGAGAGTCATCGTCATGCTCGACAATGCCGGAAGGGACAGGTCATGCAATACGATCCAGAGCAGGAACCGTATGTTGCGCTGCGCACGAAGGCGCTGGAGTCGCTGCTGATCGAGAAGGGGCTGATCACGCCCGAGGCCGTCGACGCGCAGATCAGCCGCTACGAGCAGGATATCGGCCCGTTGCGCGGCGCCCAGATCGTGGCGCGCGCCTGGCGCGATCCTGACTTCAAGGAGCGGCTGTTGCAGGACGGCGCGAAGGCGCTGGCCGAGTTCGACGTGCCAAGCAGCGCGCCGCTGGTTGTCGTTGAAAACACGCCGGACGAACACAACATCGTCGTCTGCACGCTGTGCTCCTGTTACCCGTGGTATGTCCTCGGGCTGCCGCCAACCTGGTACAAGGACTTTGCCTATCGCTCGCGCGCCGTCATCGAGCCGCGCGCCGTCCTGCGCGACTTCGGGCTGGAACTCGACGAGTCGGTCACGATCCGGGTCTGGGACAGCAGTGCCGATCAGCGCTACATGGTCCTGCCGGAATGCCCGGAGGGCGTCGCGCATCTAACCGAAGACGAACTGGCCGCGCTGATTACCCGCGACGCGATGATCGGTGTCGCGAAGGTGCAAGCGCCGGCGCAATCCGTTGCCGCGAACTGATAGGCCGGAGGTGAGCGACAATGAGCGATCAGCGTATTGAAGATCTCGGCGACGACCTCGCTGTCCCACGCCGGAACGGGGAGTTCGTCTTCGAGGCGCCGTGGGAAGGCCGCGTCTTCGGGATGACGGTCGCCCTCAGCGACCAGCAGGTCTACAACTGGGACGCGTTTCGAGAACGCCTGGCGGCGGAAATCGCGGCCGCCGAGGAGCACGGCGACGACTCGAACTATTACGAACGCTGGCTGGCGTCGTTTGAACGGTTGCTGATCGAGACAGATATCGTCACCATTGACGAGCTCGACGCGCGGACAGCCGAGCACGTGACCGGTCTCTGGGACGAGCACGAGCACTACGAGACGACCTCGGACGCCATCCCCAGCCTGACGCGCTCGCCGCACACGTCCAAAGCGCGCAACATCGTCTGGCGGGCGGACGGCGAGCCGATCAACGTCTTCCGGCGACCGGGCCAGCTGTTCGTTTGCGCGACGGGCTGCTGCTGCGGCCACACCGAGCGCGGTCACGCCGAGGTGCCGCTCGACCTCTACCATAGCGAATGGGCGCGCCGCAGGATCCGGCACAAGGTCCATCTCTCGCTCGGCGGCTGCCTGGGGCCTTGCGCGCTCTCGAACGTCGTCCTGCTGCTGTTTGCCGGCCGCGAGATCTGGTTCCACTCAGTAACCGGCGACGAGCAGATCATCGCGATCTTCGATTACATCGAAGCGATGGTCCGCGCCGACCAGTACCTGCCGCCACCGCCAAACCTGGCTGACCAGATCTTCGATGTCTTCGACTGGGCCGGCCGGGAACAACCCGCCGAGGCCGCGCTCGTTGGCGATTGAGGAGAGCGGGCTTCGATTCGTCGCGCCTTGAACAGCATAGTTATGTCGTAGAACGAGGCTTCGGCCTGGCTCCGGTGTGCAGGGGAAGGAGCCAGGCCTGTTGTTGGGGTGTGGGACGAGCGTTGGTCCGACGCCATCCACCGAGAGGGGGGCAGGGGTGTGCGAGAGTGGGGTTACGCTCTCGCGCGCTGGCCGATCTGCCGCGGGACACGTCCGGGAGCCTCACTGCTCAACCGTTGGCCTTGTGTCCTCTAGTTCCTGGCCACCGCCCCGGATACCACCGGGATGCTTCTATACTAGTCGTGGCACGCCAGTTCCGTAATCCATCGACGGGACGGTTCGCGGCGCCCTGCCGGCCGGCTCCAGACCTGTACCTATGGACAGGCGAACTCTCCGTCGTATGTCGCAACGGAACGATCCGGCCAGATGACTGCTAGATAAAGGACGACTCGCGGTGCTGATCTTTGACCGCCTCGTGCTGGATGTCTCAAACCTCGAACGAGCCATCCGCTTTTATGCCCAGGTGCTGGATTTCCAGACCGTGACCCGCTCCGAGTGGATGGGCCACCAGACCGGGTTGCTCCAACTCGGGCTCCTGCACCTGCTGCTGCTGGAGCAACCCGGCAGCGCCAACCCGCTCAACCTGCCGAAATCCGGCCCGATCATCACCCTCTCCGACTCGCGGATCGAGGACCGCTACCACGACATCGAACGCTCCGGAGTCGAAATCCTCGCCCCGCTGGCCGAATCCCCGTGGGGCGGCCGCTCCTTCCTGCTGCGCGACCCGGACAATTATTTGATCGTGATTCAGGAACCGAATGCCGAGTAGAGAGTAGAAAGGAGAAAGTGCTAAGGAGAAAGGAGTGACGACAGGAATCGGGTAGTGATTCAACCGGGATCAACTCCTTTCTCCTCAGCACTTTCTCCTTTTCACTTCGTCGCCATGCGCTTTCACGTCATTGGGGCCGGGGCGATTGGCGGGGTGACGGGCGCCTTCCTGCGCAAGGATGGCGAGGATGTCACCTTCGTGGATGTCGTGCCGGAGCATGTCGCGGCCATCAACGCGCGCGGGTTGCAGGTGGACGGCGTCCGGCATGTCTGGGCGGGCGCTCCGGCGATCCTGCCGGGGGAGCTGGCCGGGCCGGTCGATGTCGCGCTGCTGGCGGTCAAGTCGCAGCACACCCAGGCGGCGCTCGATCTGATCGAGCCGCATCTGACAACGGACTCGACCGTCGTCTCGCTTCAGAACGGGCTGAATCCGGATCTGATCGCCGCCCGGATCGGCGCGGAGCGGGTCGTCGGCGGATTCATCAACTTCGCCGCCGACTACATCGAGCCGGGATTGGTGCGTTACGGAGGGACCGGCGAGTACTACCTGGGCCGGATCGACGGCTCGACCGACGCGACGCTGGTCGGGCTGGTGACACGCTTCTCGAGGATCATGGATACGATCCTGCCGACGAACATCATGGGCTACCTCTGGTCGAAGGAGTGCTACGGCTCGCTGCTGGTCGGCGCATCCCTGGTCGACGCGCCCGTCCACGAGGCGCTGGCCCGGCCCGAAGCCCGCGCCGCCCTGACCGCCGCCGTCGTCGAGGCCGTCACGATCGCCGACGCCTGCGGCGTGACACTTGAGCCCTTCGAGCCGTTCGATCCCAGCCTCTTCCGCGCGCCGCTCGACCCCGCCGCCCTCGCCAGCTTCTACGAGGAGGTCGCCGCCCGCTTCCGTGGCCGCCCCAAGCAGCACACCGGCATCTGGCGCGACCTGGCCGTCCGCAAGCGCCCAACCGAGGTCCCCTGGCTGACTGGCGAACTCGTCCGCCGCGCCGAAGCAGCCGGCGTCCCGGCCCCGGTCAACACCCG
>JBBECJ010000425.1:0-1671 GCA_040881885.1 Thermomicrobiales bacterium
TGAAGCGCCGGCTGGCGATGGCCGCGATGACTTCCTTGGTGCTCGACTTACCGATGCTGCCGGTGATCCCGACGACGTGCGGGGTGTAGAGGCCACGCCAGTAGGCCGCCAGCTCCTGCAACGCACGCAGCGTATTGGGAACGACGATCGCCGGCAGGTCGGCCAGGTTGTAGCGGCTGTACCAGTCCTGGCTGACGAGGACCGCCGCCGCGCCGTTCTCGTAGGCGTCCGGGACGAAACGATGGCCGTCCTGGTTCTCGCCCTCGATCGCGACGAACAGATCCCCGGGCTGGACATCGCGCGAGTCGTGGATCACCCTCCGGAACAGCTCGTTGCGGGAGAGATCGCCGGCGAGTTGCCCGCCTGCGCCGGTCAGGACATCGTGCGCGCGAATCATGGAGCCTCCTCCGGTTCAGTCGCCGGTTCGGTTGGAGGAATACCGTACAGCATGAAGAGCTGCTCAAACACGCGGGTCATGGCCGGGCCGCTGACGCGCACGCCCGTCTCGCCATTTTTTGGCCAGTCGATCTTGACGAGGACGGTGAAACGCGGGTCGGCGACTGGCCCGAAACCGACGATTGACGCGATCGCGGCGTCCTCAAGGTAGCCGCCGTCCGGCGAGGGGATCTGGGCCGTCCCGGTCTTGGCGCCGATCCGGTATCCGTCGACGGACGGATAGAGGCTGTTCTCGTTGTAGACGACCGACTCAAGCATCGCGCGCATGGTCGCCGACGACTCGGCCGAGATGACCTGGCGCACCTGCTCCGGCTGGGTCACGGTGACATCGTCACCGTCGTGGACCTCCGCCACGATGTAGGGTTCCATCAGCCGGCCGCCGTTGACGATCGCCGAGAAGGCGTTGACGAGCTGCAACGGGGTGCAGGCGATGCCCTGGCCGAAGGCGTTGGTGTATTGCAGAACGTCGTTCCAGCCCGCTTCGCCCGGCAGTGTCAGGATGCCGGCCTCCTCGCCCTGGAGATCGACGCCGGTCGGGGAGCCCAGGCCGAACGCCTGCAACGACTCGTAGAAGCGCTGCTCGCCAATCTGCTCGGCGACGAAGATTGCGCCGAGGTTCGATGAGCGTTGCAGCATTTCGGTTACAGTCAAGTCGCCGAAGACGGCGTTCTCGTAGTTGTTGATGCGCGAGCCGTCCTCGAAGACGATGAAGCCGGGTTCGTCGTTGAAAACCGTGTCGGGCGTCACGGCCCCAGTGTCGATCCCGATCGCCATCACGATCGACTTGAAGGTCGAGCCTGGCTCGTAGATGGTGGAGATGGCGGGATTCAGGAAGACGGATGGGTCATCGACGTTCTCATAGACGTTCGGGTTGAACGTCGAGCGGTTGGCGATGCCGAGGATCGCGCCGGTCTGAGTGTCCTGAACGATGATCGTCCCGCCGAGCGCCTGCTGCTCCTTGACGACATCGTCGAGCACTTCCTCGATCGCGCGCTGGACGGCGCTGTCGAGCGTCAGGACGATGTCCGCGCCATCGACCGGAGAGTCCCAGGTCGATTGCGTCAGGCCGATCACGTTCCCGGCCGCGTCACGCTCGCCAACCAGCCTGCCGGGCGTGCCATCCAGGAGATCGTTGTACTGCCCCTCGACGCCGTAGTTACCCTGCAACTCGTCGTTGGTGAAGCCGAGCAAATGCGAGGCGAAGGCGCCGAACGG
>JBBECJ010000426.1:0-10275 GCA_040881885.1 Thermomicrobiales bacterium
AGAGTTCGCTCCAACGCGCCCTCGGCGCTCGCGTCGACATTTCGCGCGGCAAGGGCAAGAGCGGTGGCCGGATCGTGATCAGCTTTCACTCCGACGACGAACTTACCGCCATCCTGGCCCAGATCGCCGGCAGCGACGCCGATGAGTACGATGTCTAACGAGAGGGCCAATCAGCAATGCGTAGGGACGGACACATGGGTCCGTCCCTACGCATTGAATTTTTGTTCACCCGCCTAACGACGGTGGCGCCCATTCTTCAGCCAGTCGCGATTGGATCAGATCAGCGACCTCCGCGATCGGCACGCGCACCTGCGCCATGCTGTCGCGCTCCCGGACCGTGACGGCGTTGTCGTTCAGCGAGTCGAAATCGACAGTCACGCAGAATGGAGTCCCGATTTCGTCCTGGCGTCGATAGCGCCGGCCGATACTCTGCGTCTCGTCGTATTCGGTCGAGAACTGCTTGCGCAGTTCGGCGTACAGCGGCTCGGAGACGGCCGTCAACTCCTCTTTCTTCGACAGCGGCAGGACGGCCACCTGATATGGCGCGATCCGCGGATGGAAGCGCATGACGACACGGGTGGCGGATTCGCCTTTGGCGTTAATCGTTTCTTCTTCTTCGTAGGCGTCGCAGAGAATCATCAGCATAAGCCGGTCAACGCCCATCGTCGGTTCGACGACGTGCGGCAGGTAGCGTCGGTTGTCGGCCTGGTCGAAGTATGTCAGGTCTTCACCGGACGCTTCCTGGTGGCGGTTGAGGTCGAAGTCGTAGCGGTAGGCCAGACCAGTCAGTTCTTTCCAGCCGATAGGATAGAGATATTCCAGATCGACTGTCCGCCTGGAGTAATGCGACATCTCCTCGGCCGTGTGCTCGCGTCGCCGCACGCGCTCGGGCCGGATGCCGAGCGAATGGACAAAGCGCTCCTGTTCCTCCAGCCACGTTTCGAAGTGCGGCTCCCATCCCTCCGGCTCGATGAAGTACTCGAGTTCCAGTTGCTCGAATTCGAGCAGCCGGAAGATGAAGTTGCCTGGCGTGATCTCGTTGCGGAACACCTTGCCGATCTGCGCGATCCCGAACGGAATCTTGACGCGGCTCGACTGCATCACGTTCTTGTACTGGACGAAGATGGCCTGGGCCGTCTCGGGCCGCATGTAGATCGTCGTTGCCGTCTCGTCGACGACGCCGATCTGGGTCCTGAACATCATGTTGAAAGCGCGGACGGCGGTCCAGTTGGCTTTGCCGCAGTTCGGGCAAGCGATCGGCGTCTCTTGAATGATTTTCGTCATCTCGGACTGAGCCAGCCCCTCGGCGTTGCGGCCGAGCGCGTCCTCGATCAGTGCGTCGGCCCGGTAGCGGCTGCGACACTCGCGGCAATCGGTCATCGGGTCGTTGAACTCGTCGACATGGCCGCTCGCCTCCCAGACGCGCGGGCTCATCAGGATTCCGCCGTCCAGCCCGACGATGTCTGGCCGCTCGCGGACGAAGCGCTGCCACCAGGCCTGCTTGATGTTGTTGCGCAGCTCGACGCCCAGCGGGCCGAAGTCGAACGTATTGGCGAGACCACCGTATATTTCGCTGCCGGCGAACACGAACCCTCGTCGCTTGGACAGCGATGTCAACGTTTCGAGCGTCACTCTCGGACGTGGCGGATCACTCATCGTCACTTCCTCCCAGAATTAATCGCGACCGTGCGGAAACCGAAAGCGGGCGAGACTCTCGTCCCGCCCGCCCATGGTCAGCGGAAGCTCTCGCGGACTTCATGCGCCAGGAGCTAGCGCTCGCGGCCCACCCCCGCCAATTCCGCCTCTGGTTCGATCGTAACCGTCTCGTCGTCACCGTTGCACGGGCTGACGATTGTCAACCGTTCCGAGTCCTGCATACTGTTCGCGATTTTCTGATAGATCTGTGTGGTTGAGATGCTGACGTGTCCAAGGATACGTTGGACATCCCCCAGGTCGCGCCCGCGAGTGATCTGATGCGCCGCGAACGAATGCCGCAGAGTGTGCGGCGTGATCTCGTCGATGCCGGCGGACTGGGCGTACTGCTTCAGGATCAACCAGAATCCCTGGCGCGTGAGGCGCTGGCCGCGATGGTTGAGGAACAACGCCGGCTGGTTCGCGTCGCGCACAATCGCGGGCCGGCCGGTGTCAAGATAGCGCCGCAACGCGAGGATCGCCTCGGGGCTGAGGTCAACATCGCGGCGGCGGTTCTGCTTGCCTGTGCAGCAGACGGTTCGGCGCTCCAGGTCAACGTCGTCGAGGTCGAGGCTGACGAGCTCGGAAACGCGCATGCCAGTTGCATAGAGCGTTTGCAGCATCGCGCAGTCGCGCGCGTTCTCCGGCCTGGCCTCGCGCGTCGGCTCGTGCAGGAGTGATTGAATCTGCGCTTCCGTCATCGCCTTTGGCACGTACTTCTCAACACGGGGCGACGCCAGCGACTCCGACGGGTCCGCGCGTAACTCGCCGCTACGGAGCATGTAACCGAAGAACGATTTGATCGCCGCCGTCTTGCGGGCCAACGTCGAGCTGGCGTACTTGCGCTCGCGCATGTGCAGGACGTACGAGGTCAGGTGAGTCTCCTGGAGCTCGGACCAGGATTGGACTCCTTGTTCGTCGCAGACAAACCCAACGAACTGACCGAGGTCGTTGCGATACGCCGAGACGGTGTTCGACGAGAAGTCACTTCCCGCCTCCAGAGCGCCCAGGAAGTGCTCGATGCTCTCTCGCATGGGCCAGATCCTCTCAGTTCGAAACAGGGCGGGAATCCGAGGCCGTTGGCAATCCCCACCGCCAGCCTCGAAATAACTATGCCAGCAACCGATCGAGCGGCGTGTAATCGAGGCCGAACGCCTCCGCGACGGCCTGGTACGTGACCTGGCCCTTGTAGACATTGACGCCTTTCGCCAGCGCGACATCGGTTGCGACGGCGTTCATTCCCTTCGCGGCCAGTTGCAGGCCGAAGGGCAGTGTGACGTTCGAGAGCGCGAACGTGCTCGTCCGCGGCACGGCGCCGGGCATGTTGGTGACGCAGTAATGGACGACTCCGTCGACGACGAAGGTCGGATTACTGTGGCTGGTCGGCCTGACAGTCTCGATGCAGCCGCCCTGGTCGATCGCGACATCCACAATGACCGAGCCAGTTCGCATCGTCGAGACCATCTCGGCGGTCACGAGTTTCGGCGCCTTCGCGCCATGGATGAGGACGCCGCCGATCAGCAAGTCACAGTTCCTGACCGCCTCGGCAATGTTGCCACGGTTGGAGGCCAGTGTCTGGAAGCGCCCGTGCAGGACCTGGTCAAGGTAGCGCAGACGGTCGATCGAAACGTCGATGACGGTCACGTTCGCGCCGAGGCCGAGTGCCATCTGAGCCGCGTTCGTGCCGACGACGCCGCCACCAAGAATGACAACATCGGCAGGAGGGACACCGGCTACGCCACCCAGTAGCAGGCCACGGCCACCGTGAACCTTCTCGAGGTAATGCGCGCCAACCTGGACCGACATCCGGCCGGCAATTTCACTCATCGGGGTCAGCAGCGGCAACGCGTGGTTGGCCAACTCAACCGTTTCATAGGCGATCGACGTTACCTTGCTTTCGATGAGCGCTGTCGTCAGCGCCTCTTCGGCGGCCAGATGAAGGTAGGTGTAGAGAATCTGGTCTTCACGCAGGAGGTCGTACTCGGAAGCAACCGGCTCCTTGACCTTGACGATCATGTCGGCCCGGGCAAAGACATCGGCGTGGGCGTCGATGATGGTCGCGCCTGCTGCTTCGTACTCATTGTCGGAGAAGCCGCTGCCGATGCCCGCGGAGTGCTCGACGATGACCTGATGTCCGCGTGAGACGTATTCTGAGACGCCGGATGGAGTTGTGGACACGCGATTCTCGTTGTCCTTGATCTCCTTCGGAATACCGACGATCATCCTCGCTTTGTTCCCTTCACCACAAGGTCCTCCGGGCGATGCCCTCTGGACAATGCCGGCAGCGATGCGTCCCGGAGCGCGCGGGTGGCGCGACATGCGCCGGCGCTGGCCCCTGTTTGGCGCCTCCCACCTCGGCTGTCAGACTCCCCGGCAGCCGCGTCATTCTAACATACATAACTTCGTCTTCCGGCCTACGGCGGGCGTCTGCAATCCGGCGGCAAGACGCTTACAATGAGGCTGCGTAACCGGCGCCGTTGACCCTGCCTTTTCAGCATGGGTACGATTCAGTCTGGTTCGGTTCCGCTCCGGATTCCTCAGCCGCCGTCCGCCTGTCCGGCGTCTTCAAGAGAGCAGTACTTCGTGGGCATTCTCAACGCGCTCTATATCGTCCCGATCCTCGGGATCCTGATCTTCCTGCATGAGCTCGGGCATTTCGTAATGGCCCGCCGCGCCGGAGTTCGCGTCGAGGAGTTCGGATTTGGCCTGCCGCCCCGCATCTGGGGCGTCAAGCGCGGCGACACACTCTACTCGTTCAACGCGCTGCCGATTGGCGGGTTTGTCCGCGTCCACGGCGAGGACGGAAAGTCGTTCTCCGAAGACAGCATGCAATCCAAGGGCCCAGGTCAACGCGCGACGTTCCTGGCGGCTGGCTCGATCATGAACTTCATCACCGCCTTCGTCATCGTGGTAGCGATTGTCGCCTTTCAGGGACAGACGTCGACCAACGTCTACATCACTGATGTGGTTGCGGACTCGCCGGCGGCGGCGGCCGGCTGGCTGCCCGGTGACCAGGTTGTCGCCGCAGCTGGAGAGACGGTCGATGACGTCGACGACCTCGCGCCATTGACGGAGCAGTATGCCGGCCGCGAGATGGCCGTCACCATCCTGCGTGGCGGGCAGGAGATTCAGACAACCGTCGTCCCGCGCGAAGACCCACCACCGGGTGAGGGCCGGACAGGCATCGGTCTTAGTCACTTCAGGGTCGCCGATATCGAAGTCAGCGAGGTTCCTTCCGGGAGCGCCGCGGCGGCGGCGGGTTTGCAAGACGGCGATGTCATCACGGCCGTCGACGAAGTCCAGGTCACTAATTACATGGCCTACGCGGGCTACATCCGCAACCACGCTGGAGAGACGGTCCAGATAACCGTCGCGCGTGACGGCGAAGCCGTGACCCTTCCGGTCAATGTCCCGGCGACCGTGCCCGGGGACGAGACGCCGCTCGGCGAGGGGTTGGTCCAGGATCTGAGATTCGAGAGCGTGCCGGTCTCACAGATCCCGGGCGAATCGGTGAGCCTGTTCTTCCGCTCGATCGAGCAGATGGGTCAGGGGCTGCTGAGCCTGATTCGCGGCGAAACGCCGCTCGATGATCTGGCCGGCCCGATTGGGATGGGGCAGCTCACCTCCGAGGTAATCACCGAGAGTTCTCTGCCAATCTGGGTGACGATTGCCAACCTGATGTTCATCCTCTCGCTCAACCTCGGCCTGCTCAACCTGCTGCCGCTGCCGGCGCTGGATGGCGGACGGCTGTTGTTCGTCGCGATCGAAGTGGTGCGCGGCGGGCGGCGCGTCTCACCCGAGAAGGAAGGCATGGTTCACTTCGTCGGGATGGTCCTGCTGTTGACTGTCATGCTGGGGATCGCGTTCCTGGATGTAGAGCGGCTTATCAGTGGGAACTCGTTCCTGGAGTAATGTTGTCATTCCGTGCTTGACGTGACGCGTCGTCCTTGTCAGGCTGACCGTCAGACGGATGCTCGTGTCTCAACACACTGGCGATTGGTCGCCAACTGGAGGTAGTTCGTGTCCCTACTCGCCCCGCGCCGCCTCACCAAACCTGTTTACGTCGGCAACGTCCGCATCGGCGGCGGCGCGCCAATTGTCGTCCAGTCGATGGCGACCGCCGACACGCGCGATCCGACGGCAACGCTGCGCCAGATTCACGAGCTGGCCGACGCCGGTTGCGAGATCGTCCGGATCGCCGTCCCTGACCGCAAAGCCGCCGCCGCGTTGCCCGATATCGTTCCTCACTCGCCGGTTCCGCTGATCGCCGACATCCACTTCGAACACACGTTGGCGCTGAAGGCACTTGACGCTGGCATCCACGGCTTGCGCCTGAACCCCGGCAACATCCGCAAGCACGAGGATGTCCGCGAGGTGGTAAGGAAGGCCAAGGAGCGCAACACGCCGATCCGGATCGGCGTCAACTTCGGCTCGGTAGCACCGATGACCGAAGAGTTCGTCGACGAGATGGCACAGAAGCACGCCACACAAGTCGAGCTGGTCGCTGAACACATGGTCCGCAGCGCGCTCGGCCACATCCAGATCCTTGAGGACCTCGATTATAACAACATCAAGATTTCGCTAAAGGCGTTCGAAGTGCCGGTCATGCTCGAGGCGTACAGGCGAATGGCGACGCGCAACGCCTACCCGTTGCACCTCGGCGTGACCGAGGCTGGAACGCCGCGCGCCGGCAGCGTCCGCTCCGCCGTCGGAATCGGGACGTTGCTCGCCGTGGGCATTGGCGACACGATTCGCGTGTCGCTGACGACCGATCCGGTTGAGGAAGTCTTCGTCGGCTACGAGATCCTGAAGTCGCTGGAGCTGCGCCAGAAGGGCGCGACGATGGTTGCCTGCCCGACCTGTGGCCGGGTCGAAGTCGATCTGTTCAGCATCGCTAACCAGGTTGAAGCGTTCCTGGCCGAGATCGACGAGCCGATCAAGGTCGCCGTCATGGGCTGCGTCGTCAACGGCCCCGGCGAGGCGCGCGACTCGGATGTCGGCGTCGCAGCCGGACGCGGCAAGGGTCTCATCTTTCGCAAGGGGCAGATCGTCAGGACGGTCAAGGAGAACGAGATCTTCGACGCCCTCAAGGCCGAAGTGAACGCCCTCGTCGCCGAACGCCGGGCGGAGCGCGAGCCAGCCGGCGTCGCCTAACGGGTCACTGTCGGGAAGAGCCGCTCCAGCCCTCTCCGTCTGACGGGTTATCTCGTCACGGTCGCGCTCGCGTCACCGTCCCCGGTGGCTGGATCATGCTCGCGTCCCAGGACGTGGGCGTAAACCCGCTCCAGGTCGAGCACGCGCTCCTGCCACGAGAAGTGGTCCCGGATGCGCTGGCGGAGGGCAGCGCGCTCCGACTGCGGGTCGTTGAGCGCGCGCTCGATGGCGTCGGCGAGCGCGCGTGCGTCGCCCGGAGGGACGAGATGGCCGAGGCCATCGAGGATGGCGCGATTAGTCGGCGTGTCGGTTGCGACGACCGGAAGGCCGAGCGCCATATAGTTGAGAAGCTTGCCGTTGCCCTCGGTGATCGAGAGCTTTGGCGCGACCGCGGCATCGCCGGCCGCGAGCAGCGCAGGGGCGTCCGCATAGTCGACACGACCTGGAAAGAGGACGCGTCCGTTGAGACCCATCGCGTCGGCCTGGGCCGCGTAGCGGTCGGCAGCAGGATAGCCGGCGATGACGAAGTAAATGTCGTCACGTCTGGCACGCACGATCTTCGCCGCGTCGAGCAGCAGCGACGTGCCCTGGTACTCGGCTAACAGGCCGAGGTAGACGACGATCGGAGCGTCGACCGGGATGCCAAGCCGGCCGCGAACGGCTGCGCGTTCGGTTGAAGCGATCGAGGGATCAAAACGGCAGGTGTCGACGCCGTCGGAAATGATCTCGACCCGGTCTGGAGGCAGACCGCTGGCATGCAGGTAGGTCTCGGCGGCGGCTCCGCTTGGAATGACGATCGCGGGCAAGCGGTCGATGCGCCGTTCGAGGCGGCGAAAAACGCGCTCGCGCAGGCCGCGCTTGCGGATGAAGCCGTGGTCGAGCATCTCCTCGGTCAGCGAGCCCTGGTAATCAAAGACGACGGGCCTGCTCAGGAGGCGACCGATCAGCGAGCCGATCAGCGCGCCCTCGTGGAGATGGCCGTGGATGACGTCCGGTCGGAACCGGATCGCCTGGCGAAGTGTCGCAACTGTGAGGGCGACATCCAAATAGGCCTTGTGGCGTGACGAGCCGACTTCGGCGCGCTTGAGCCAGGGAACGTCGACCGAGCGGCGGATATCGACATCCGGGAGGTCGCGGCCGTTGTGGTAAGCGCAAACGCGAACGACGTGGCCGCGCGCCTGAAGGGCGCGGACTTCCTCGAGGATGCGGACGTGGCAGCCGTAGTCCGCGAAAAACGAGGTGGGCGCGATCATCAGGACGCGCAGACGCTCGGGAGTGGCGGACGGTGTTTCATCGCTCACGTCCACGTATTCTAGCGGATGCCGCAAGCGGTAACGCGCCAACGGAATCTTGACGAACAGACCAGCGTCATGAATAGTGGCCGGCGCTGCCTGATTCCGCGCTGAGCGCGATTGAGACGTGAGAGTCACGAGGGGGAATAGCACGCTATGTCGTCAAGCAGACCGGCCGCGAGCGGCCAACCGTCAGGAACCGCCAGCGAGGTGGACACGTTCACGCGAGTCATGATCGTTGTTGCCCACCCGGACGACGCGGAGTTCTCGTCGGCGGGAACGCTGGCGAAATTCGCCAAAGAGGGCAAGCAGGTGGTTCTGGTCCTCTGCACGTCCGGCGACAAAGGGACGGCCCGGCGCGACATCAGCTCGCCGGATCTGGCGCGGATGCGCGAGGGGGAACAGCTCGAAGCGAGCAGCCGCCTCGGGCTGGCCGAGACGGTCTTCTTGCGGTTGGGTGATGGCGAACTGATCCCGGATCTGTCGTTTCGCGAGAAGGTTGTCCGGCAAATCCGGACACACCGGCCCGACATTCTGATCACCCACGATCCATTTCGACCATACGCGCTGCATCCGGACCACCGGGCGGTCGGCATCACCGCCGTCGACTCGGTCTACCCGACGGCGCGCGATCCGCTGTACTTTCCGCAGCACCTGCAGGATGGGCTCGAGCCACACAAGGTCGCTGAACTTTGGCTGTACGGTTCAGACTCGCCCGACACGTTCATCGACATCAGTGAGACGTTCGCGACGAAGATCCACGCGTTGAAGGCGCACGAGAGTCAGGTCGGGACCGCCGAAACGCTTGAGAAGCGGATGCGGGAACGCGCCGAGGAGCTGGGCAGTGAGCACGGGCTTGCGATGGCTGAGGCGTTCAAGGTTGTGAAGATGCGGCGGTAGGCTGTAGGCGATCGGCGACAGGGGACAGGGGAAGTAATGAGCGACAACATCGTGCGGGAGAAGCTGGCGCAGGCGGTCGAGATTCTGAATGAGGACGACGTTGACCTGTGGATGTTGGTCGGGCGAGAGACGGACACGCTCGGTGATCCGAGCCTGCCGCTGGTGCTGGGAACGAGCGTGACCTGGGAATCGGCCTTTCTCGTGTCGCGAACGGGTCAGCACGTCGCGATCGTGGGGACCGGCGACGTCGAGAACATCAAGCAGACCGGCGCGTGGGAAAATATCGTTGGCTATGTCGAGGGCGTCTCGGGTCCGCTGATTGAGGCGCTTGAGCGGCTAGATCCGAACGTCGTCGCGTTGAACTACTCAACCGACAACAACATGGCCGACGGAATCACGCATGGCATGTACCTGCTGCTCGAAGAGCACCTGAAGGCGACGCCGTACTGGAAGCGAGTGCGCTCGGCGGGCGAGATCCCGACCAAGGTGAGGGCGCGCAAGTCGCCGACCGAGCTGGCGCGTATCCGCGAGGCCGTTCGGACGACGGAACGGATCTGGGAGGCGGTCGATGGCTGGCTGCGGCCGGGATTGACCGAGATCGAGATCAGCACGTTCATGCACGACCAGCTCGAAGAGCGCCGGATCGGCTCGTCTTGGGACTGGAAGTACTGCCCCGGCGTGACGGCCGGGCCTGACTCTCCGCGCGGGCATGTTGGGCCGACCGAGATTCAGACCCAGGCCGGGCACCTGATCACGATCGACTTCGGCGTCAACCAGAACGAGTACTCGTCGGACATGCAGCGCACGTTCTACTTCCTGAAGCCCGGCGAAACCGACGCTCCGGCTGAGGTGAAGCGACACTTCGCGATCGTTGACCGTTGTATTCAGGACGCGGCTCGGTTCATCAAGCCCGGAGTCCTTGGCTGGGAGGTCGACGACGTCGCGAGGCGGATCTTTGCCGACGAGAGACTGGACGAGTGGCAGTACGCGCTCGGTCATCAAATGGGGCGCGCGTGTCACGACGGCGGGACGGTGATCGGGCCGCGCTGGGAGCGCTACGGACAGCGGCCATACGGGGCGCTGGACGCCAACGAGGTCTACACGCTTGAGATCGGCTGCCTCGAGCCGGGCTATGGCTACGTCAGCCAGGAAGAGGACATCGTCGTGACCGAGGACGGTTGCGAGTTCCTGGCGCCGCCACAGCGTGAAGTGCTGTTGATCCGGTCGTAACCACCCA
>JBBECJ010000427.1:0-10262 GCA_040881885.1 Thermomicrobiales bacterium
TGACCTCGAAGGCGCTCTTCACTGAAACCGGCAGGCCGCCGAGCGAGCGGCGATCAACATGCCGCTGCAAGGCACCGCCTCGGACATCATGAAGATGGCGATGATCCAAGTTGCCGAGAAGCTGAAAGGGTCCAGGCTGCGCGGCGAGATGCTGCTCCAGGTCCACGACGAGCTCCTTTTCGAGACGCCAAAATCTGAGTTGGACGACCTGCGCGCCCTCGTCACCAAGACGATGGAGGGCGTCAGCAAACTCTCGGTTCCGCTCGGCGTCGAGGCGTCATGGGGCAGGAACTGGGAGGAAATGCGCGATTTCGATCGCTAGCCCGGTCGCCTTGTCAACGTTCGACTGTCCGATCCGGTTATAATGGAGCGTTCGTTTCGAACGGCGAGACGATTGAACGGAGTACTGTTCGGGCCATGCCAACCTACGAATACGCCTGCTCAACCTGCGGCCACCGCTTCGACGTGCGCCAGAGCTTCAGTGAAGACCCGATCACCAACTGTACAGTGTGTGGCGCCAGCGTCCGGCGCGTGCTGTATCCAGCCGGTGTGATCTTCAAGGGGTCGGGCTGGTACGCGACGGACAGCCGCAAGGCATCGGCGTCACACTCCAGCAGCGCGTCATCGGAATCAGATTCCCCCTCAAGCTCAAGCTCGGAGTCGACAGCTCCCCCGGCCAAGCCGGACTCGGCGAAAGAAACGGCCAAGGCGCCGGCTAAAAAGAGCGCGGCTGCCGCGGCGGACGACTAGCCACCACACCTGGTGGCCGTTCCGGCCGCCACGACATTCATCCGGAGACTGACGACGGGGGATCTGCTGACCGTATTCCCCGTCGTCTCGTTGTGTCGTGGGCTGGAGCCAAATCCGGCAAGAAGGGCTGCACACTACCATGTCACTGACTGTCTATAACTCAATGACTCGCACCAAGGAACCGTTTGAGACCTATGAACCCGGAGTCGTCCGGATGTACGTTTGCGGCGTAACCGTCTACTCAGACGCGCATATCGGCCATGCCCGGGCGTTCATCACCTTTGACATCGTCCGGCGCTACCTCGAGTGGAGCGGCTACACCGTCCAGCACGCCCAGAACTTCACCGACATCGACGACAAGATCATCAACCGCGCTCGCGCCCTTGGGGTCACCGAGGAGGAACTGACCGAGCAACTCATCGCCGACTGGGCCGAAGAAACACGCGCGCTCAACATCATGCCGGCCACCGTCTACCCACGGGCGACGCAGGAGATCCCTGAGATCATCGCCATGATCGAGGGACTGATCCTGCTCGAACACGCCTACACGGTCGAGGGCGGCGACGTGAATTATCGCGTCAGCAGCTTCCCGGAGTACGGCAAGCTCTCCGGCCGCAAGCTGGAGGACATGCTGGCCGGCGCGCGGATCCAGGTTGACCCGCGCAAGGAGCACCCAATGGACTTCGCCCTATGGAAGGCTGCCAAACCGGGCGAGATCGCTTGGGACAGCCCGTGGGGGCCGGGCAGACCGGGCTGGCACATCGAGTGCTCAGTGATGGCGCGCGAACATCTGGGCAATCGCCTCGACATCCACGGCGGCGGCGAAGACCTCGTTTTCCCGCACCACGAGAACGAGATCGCTCAATCGGAGGCATTCCCGGAGAACCGGCCGTTCGCGCGTTACTGGATGCACAATGGGATGCTGCAATTCTCCGGCGAGAAGATGAGCAAGTCGATCGGCAACCTGATCAACATCCGCGAGTTGGTCGCGAATGGCGACGCCCGAGCCTTCCGGCTGATGGCATTGCAAACGCTCTATCGCGCTCCGCTTACGTACACGGACAACGGTCTCGAGGCAGCCCGGCGCGGCCTGGAGCGACTCGACCTGGCCATGCGCGGCTTCGACGCTTTGGCCAGCGACCCTTCCGACGAGACGACGGCTGTGCTGAGTGACGCCGACCGTCGGTTTCGCGAGGCGATGGACGACGACTTCAACACGCCGGTCGCGGCGTCAGTCCTGTTCGACCTTTCGCGGACGGTCAATCGCGCTGAAGGCGCCGACAAACACGCCGCTCAGGCGAAGCTCTCCGAACTCGCGAGCGTCCTCGGGCTTGAGCTGCGCGCTCCCGAGATGGGCGGAGCAGGCGACGCGGGGCCATTCATCGATCTTCTGCTGGAGGTGCGCGACCAATTACGCGCGCAAAAGAACTGGGCACTGTCCGACGCAATCCGTGATGGGCTGGCCGAGCGAGGAGTAACGGTTGAAGACTCGCCGAACGGGGCAACCTGGCGCCGGAGGGACTAGGCGCGACGACGGCGCGCGACCGGGTCAGCCGGGCAGGCCGGCGCCTGGCAAACCTGGGATCAGCCGACCTCCAGAACATGGACAGACAGGTCGCGGCGGATCTCAACCGGACCGAGACCGACGACGCCCGCGTCGCGACGGCGACAACGATGTGCTGTATGGCCGAAATGGGGTTCGCGAGGCGTTGCGCGCCGGCCGGCGGCGGTTTATCAAGCTGATCGTCAACGAAGGAGCGGTGGGTGGCGACCGGCTGATCGAGATCATCGCGCTTGCCAGGCAACGTGGCGTTGTCGTCGAGACGGTCTCCCGCGAGAAGCTGGACGCACGCACACCCGGCCAACATCAAGGCGTCATCCTGGAGGCGAGCGGTTACCCGTACGCCGTTGGAGACGACTTGAGCGAGTTGGCCGACGAGCAAGCGATTCTCCTCGCCCTCGACGGCATCGCCGACCCACAAAATCTCGGCACGCTGCTCAGGACGGCGGAAGCAACTGGCGTCCGGCTGGTCGTGATTCCGTCCGACCGAGCGGCTCAGGTCACGCCCTCGGTTGTCAACGCATCGGCCGGAGCTGTCGAGCATCTGCACATCGCCCAGGAGGTGAATCTGACGCGCTGGCTTGGCCGCGCCAAGCAGGCCGGATTCTGGATCGTCGGCATGGACGGCGAGGACGCCGAACCAATGTTCGAGACAAGCATGCGCCCGCCGGTCGTTCTCGTCGTCGGTTCGGAGGGAACCGGCATTCGACGGCTCGTCCGCGAGACGTGCGATATCGTCGTTTCGCTACCAATGATGGGCCGCGTCGAGTCACTGAACGCCGCCGTCGCAGGCTCAATCGGGTTGTATGAAATCGTGCGCGACGCCGATGTCGATTGATACCGAACCCGCGAAAGCGATACACTCAGTCGCTCAGGCGTGTCCGAATCGGATTCGGGCTGACCGAGCACCGCGGGCCAGGTGGATTGTCATGCCCGCCGACGGAAACAAGCGATCTGGAAGGTTACGCTCGTCATGAAGATCATTCTCACTCAGGATGTGCCCAAGCTCGGTTCTTCTGGCACAGTCCAGGATGTCGCGAACGGGTATGCCCGCAACTACCTCATCCCACAGGGCATGGCGGTTATCGCCACGCGTGGCTCGATCAAGCAGGTCGAGGAACGCCAGGCAGCCGAGGCTCGTAAGATCGCCAAGCAGGAGGAAGAGCTGCGCGGCTTGTCCGACCGCATCCAGGGGATGCGCCTCCAGATCGAGGCGCGCGTTGGAGAACAGGGCCGGCTGTTCGGCTCGGTCACCTCAGCCGATGTCGCCGAGAAGCTGGCGGAACTCGTCGGCGAAGAAATCGACCGCCGCAGGGTCGACCTCGACGAGCCAATCCGGACTGTCGGCGAGCACCTGGTCACGATCCGGCTGGTGGGCCGCCTTCAGCCGACGATCACCGTCGTCGTCTGGGACCCGGAGAACCCGCAGGCGTCTGTCAGTGACGAGCCAGCCGGGGAAGTTGAGTCCGACGGGGGAGAGTCCCCGATCGCTATCGAAGCTGATGACGCGGATGACGACCTCGACGCGCTCGTGGAAACTGACACCGCTGATAGTTCCGCTATCGAGGATGAGACCGAAATCGAGTAACGCCCGATGATGCAAGCGGTCGATCGACTGCCTCCTCACAACCTCGAGGCGGAGCAATCCGTCCTGGGGTCGCTGCTGATCGACCGCGACGCCGTCATCCGCATCGCATCGTATGTGAAGTCGAGCGACTTTTACCGCTCGGCGCACGGCCTGATCTACGAGGCCATTCTCACGCTCTACAACAAGCGCGAGCCGACTGACCTCATCACGCTTGTTGACGAACTGCGCCGAACCGGCCGGCTCGACGACACAGGCGGCGAGACCTATCTCACCGAATTGATCGCCGCCGTCCCAACCGCGGTCCACGTTGAGTACTATGGCCGGATCGTCGAACGAACTGCGACGCTGCGCCGCCTCATTTCGGCCGGCACCGAAGTCGTCGATATTGGATACACCGAGGCGATGGATGTCGAGCAGGCGCTTGACGGCGCCGAGCGGGCGATCTTCGCGGTCTCGCAGAAGCGCTCGACACGTGACTTCCGATCGATCGGTGAGATCCTCGAAGAATACTTCGACCGTCTCGACACGCTGCAACAGAACAAGGGCGCCATCGTCGGTGTCCCAACCGGCTTCGCCGACCTCGACAAGCTGACCGGCGGGCTGCAACGCTCCGACCTGATCATCATCGCTGCCCGGCCGGCCGTCGGCAAGTCGGCGCTCGGGCTTGGTTTCGCCTACAACGCGGCCGTCCGGTTCGACAAGACGGTTGGTCTGTTCGTGATGGAGATGTCCGCCGAACAGATCGTCCAGCGCATGCTATCGATGGAAACCGGCATCGACTCTCATCGTCTCCGAATGGGCTACATCGATGACAGCGAGTGGAGCAGCGTCACCCGCGCGTTCGGGCGGTTGGCGGAGGCAAGCATCTACATCGACGACACCGCCAGCGTGAATATCATGGAGGTGCGCTCGAAAGCGCGCCGCCTGCACGCTGAACGCGGGCTCGACCTGCTCGTCATCGACTACCTGCAACTAATGACGGCCTCACGGGTCGACAACCGCGTCCAGGAGATCTCGCAGATCTCGCGCGCCCTAAAGGGATTGGCCCGCGAACTGGATATCCCGGTCGTCGCTCTCGCCCAGCTTTCCCGCGCAGTTGAGACGCGTCAGTCACATGTGCCTATGCTGTCAGATTTGCGCGAATCTGGCTCGATCGAACAAGATGCGGATATAGTTGCATTTATATACAGGGAAGATGTGTACGATCCAGATACGGATCGAAAGGGCATCGCCGACTTGATCATCGCCAAGCACCGCAACGGTCCAGTCGGGACAGTTCACCTGCGCTTCTTCGATCGAACGGCGCGATTTACCGATCTCGAGCTGTACCGCGAGCCAGACCTGTAGCCAAGGATGACAACCGCAATGACGCGAACGGGACGGGCTGATGCGTGACCGCGCCGACGCAGTGCCCGACGATTTGATTCCCGCGACACTGCTTGGCCGCCTGGTTCGCGATGTCTGGTCGCCGCATGAAGTCAAGTTCGTGCTGGCGGTGGCCGCCCTCGGAGGGCTACGGCAGCCAGTCCAGGAAGAGGCGGTGTTGCTTGACGAAGGACTTGCGGCCGGTGTCAGGGCCGATGGCTCGGCGCGAGACGGCCTCGAACGGGTTCTTGAGGCGCTTGAACTCGCGACGGCGCGCGGGGTGATCCTGCGGATGGTCGATGACGAGGGCGACTACTGGCTCCTGCTCGGGACCGACGAAAACCGCAGGCGCGCACGGTCTGGTTTGACGGTCGCGGGTGACACCGCCACGCGCTGGCGCGGTACACTCCGTGTCGAACGACCGAGTGTCTTCACACTCTACGAGCAGAACGTCGGTCTCGTGACACCGATCATCGCCGACCGGCTCATCGAGGCGCTGGAACGCTACCCGGAAGCGTGGGTCGAAGAGGCGATCGAAGAGGCCGTTGCCTACAACCGACGCAACTGGCGCTACATTCAACGCATTCTGGAGAACTGGGCATCGGAGGGACGCACAGATGAGGCCAATCGGGGAGGTCCTGCGCGGGATCTCAATCGAGAAAAGCACCTCCGCGGCAAGTACTCACACCTCTTTGGACGACACGATCTGCCCGATCTGTAGCGGCGCCGGGTTCCTGCGGATGGACGCGACAGTCACCAGCGCCAACTTCAGTCGGCTCGTGCCATGCGTTTGCAAGATGGAAGAGCGACGCGCCAGATCGCAATCCAATCTGCGCGCTTTTTCGGATTTGACGCCGTTCCGCGAGCAGACGTTCGAGTCATTCGATGTCAGCGTGCGTGGCGCTCGCGACGCGTTCGACGCGGCCGTCGCGTATGCCCGCCATCCGGACGGCTGGCTGGTGCTCGTCGGTGACTACGGCTGTGGCAAGACCCATCTGGCGGCGGCAATCGCCACCTTCGCGCTAGCGGAGCGCGGAATGGGACCGATCTTCGCCGTCGTCCCGGATCTACTGGACTATCTGAGAACGACGTTCAGCCCGGACTCGGACGTCTCCTATGACGACCGTTTCAACGCGTTTCGTGGAGCCGATCTGCTGGTTCTGGACGACCTCGGCACCGAGAACGCGACTCCCTGGGCGCGTGAGAAGTTGTTCCAGATCATCAACCATCGCTACAACGAACGAGCTCCGCTGGTCGTCACGACGAACGATCTCGATCGCATCGATCCGCGCATTCGGTCGCGCCTGTGTGACTGGCAACTCTCGCGTCATGTCTTTATCGACGCCGATGACTATCGCGATCGTCAGGGTAGCCGCCGACGCTCCCGTACCAATGGCATTGGGCAAAAACGGCCATGAAGTACTATGTCAGACGCGTAAATCGCTCGCCTATACTGTGACTGCGGTCGGGCGTCGTCGTCCAGCCGAGCCATGAATGCTGGAGGCATGATGAGCGGCGCCCGAACATCTATAGATAATATGTCGAACAATTCCGACGACGAATTTCCACAGGGCAGCATGTTTCTATTGCCGCGTGGCAACACGTCTATTGGTGAGATTCTCCCCTTCAGCGGCCCAGGCTCGACTTCAAGTGACCCGAATGAGTCGTTCGAGTTGCGTGAGATGGTCAGCGTCGCCAACACATATTTCGATCGCGGGATGGTCGACGACGCGGAACAGCTTCTGCACGAGGCAATCGACGCGGGCTATACGCTCCCGGACGCATCCGAACTGCTGAAACGCATTCGCTCCATCCGAGGAGCAACGATGCTCGTTTCCCCGCTCTCGGCAGGGGATGCCAATGCCTCCTCGCAGCGCGATCGTCAGATCGGTGAGTTCACGAGACCGTTGCCGGGTTCCGAGACTCAATCGACAGCCGTTCGCAGATCGATCGAAGACGCGGAGCGCGATCTGGATGCCGGCAGGCTCCAGAGCGCCCACGACGCGACGCTGTACGCGCTCGCGCTCGCGCCACAGTTTCTGCCGATTTATGTGCGACTCTCGGAACTGCGTCTGGCGTTCGGAGACTACGAGGGCGCCGACGCGCTGATCGAGTCGCTGCGGATTGTGCTCGCAACCATCGGTGACGACGGCAGCTGGCTGACGCAGTCGATGCGCGTCTCGCTCGACCCGGACAACACCGACGCGCTCGTCCAGCTTGCGCGCTCGCTCATCGCGCAGCAGGGCACGGTTCAGCTCGACCCATACGTCCCCGACGCGATCGAACGGACGTTGGTGGAACAACCGGAGGTGGCGCTCGACCTGGCGCGGGAGTATCGCCGATTACGGCCGTCCGCGGACGACGCGCGGCGCCTGCATTTGCGCTCAGTCGTTGCCGCTGGAGATTCCGAGCAGATTCGAACGCAATTGCAGCAGGATGTCACTGCGGAATCACCTGCCGATCTGCTCTTTCTCCGTAGCAGCGTCGCGTATGCCGAAGGGCGCGATGCCTGGTTCCAATGGCTTGAGCGGACGGTTGTCAAGATTCTGAATGGCGATCAGGAACCAAAGGAGCTGCAGCGAGCCGTCGAAGCGGCCGGCAATCTGCTACCGGCTCCACAACATGCTCTGGCGACGGCGATTGTCAGACTAGCCAGCGATAACGCGCTGGGCGCGGTGGCCGTGCTCGCTCCGTGGGACGGTGTCCCTGGTCGGGAAACGTCAAATGCGCAGGAGATGCTGGTCGCCGCCTGTGCAAAGGCGTACGCGTTACGGAAGGCATCCGCGATAGAGTCCATTGAAGCCCTCGCCAACGCTGTCGGTCAAGCGGTCGTCATCGACGTTCGCCCCTTCGCTGAAACCTGCAGGCTCTTCGCGCGTCCAATCTCGGCCGAAGCGCTGATGCATGAGCTGGTCGAAGTCGTCCGCGAAACCGGCCAGCACAAGCTTGCGATCCTGCACCTGCAGGCGCTGCGCGACCGATTGCCGGAACATCTTGAGATCCGGACCGGATTGGCTGACCTTCAGGTCGCCGCCGGCCGCACCTCAGAAGGCGTCCGAGAGCTACGCTACATTGCCGAGCGTTACGAGCAGGCCGGCAACATTGAGCGCATGGTAGAAGCGATGCGCCACATCTCCGCCGCCGTGCCGAACAACGCCGAGATGAAGGCGAAGCTGATTGAGGGGTACATCCAGCGAGGAGTGCCCGAAGACGCGATGTGCGAACTTGCGCTGCTGGGTGATCTGCATCTCAAACGCGGGCGTCATGCTGAAGCGGCGACGGCCTACACACGCGGCGCGGAGATCGCATCGACGACCGGAAGCTTTCGGCGGGCGATGGACCTGTTCGATCGTGCTGTCGAGGCGGACCCGTCGAACGTCGGCGTCCGACACGCGGCGGTCGCCCACTTCATCATGACAGGGGCGGTCGACAAGGCGACCGAACAGTTGCGCGAGATCGTTCGAATCGCGATCGTCGCGCTGGATCCTGATGAAGCGGTCGCCGCGTTGCATCAAATTATCGGTCTGGCGCCGGCGGAGGCGTCGGCGTATCACAAGCTCGGCGAGGTGTTGACCTCGTTGGGCGAATACGCACAGGCGGAGCGTGTCTACCGGCGCCTGGCGGCGTTCACGCCGGACGACCCGGTCCTGGCCGCCAAGCAATCGGCACTCTCCGCGCTCGCGGAGGGGCCATAGCGTCCAGAGCCGTCGACTTGCCGTGGTTCGCTCAGCGTGACCTGACCATCTGTCGTATACAATGATGACGGTGGCAATTCCGCGCTTCTGCACGTCATAGGTGGACCATGCCCGAACTTCCCTGGATATTCACCAGGCTCTCCGCCAGGTCACTGGTCGATATCTTCGCGGTGGCGCTGATCATCTTCTGGCTGCTCTGGTTTGCTCAGCGGACACGCGCGGCACAATTGATTCGCGGTCTGATCATCCTGATCGTCGGCGTCCTACTCGCGTCGAACATCTTCGACTTGACGGCGTTGAACTGGTTGTTCTCGCGCGCCTGGCCGGCGATGATCGTGGCGATTCCGATTATTTTCCAGCCGGAGTTGCGACGCGCGCTTGAGCAGCTCGGTCACACTGGGTCGTGGATGCCGAAACCATTCGGCAATCCGGTCGACACCGATATCGATCGAACGATCGACGAGATCAGCCGCGCGGCAGCGCATCTGAGCCGGATCGGCTACGGAGCGCTGCTCGTGATCGAACGTGAAACCGGATTGCAGGATTATGTCGACCGGGGTGTCCAGCTTGATGCCATCGTCAGCCGGCAGTTGCTTAACACCATCTTCTTTCCAAACTCGCCTCTACACGACGGCGCCGTGATTTTGAGAGGAAATCGTCTGCTTGCCGCGAATTGCATCCTGCCGTTGAGCGACCGAGAGTCGCCAAGCGGCAAGATCGGAACGCGCCATCAGGCCGCGATTGGTATCACCGAAGAGTCCGACGCGATCGCGGTCGTCGTCTCGGAAGAAACGAACCGGATCTCAGTCGCGCACAGCGGCCGTCTGACCGAGAATCTGGACTCCGAGCGGCTGCGCCGCGCGCTTCGCAGCCTGCTCAAGGTCACCGACCGGGACGCCTCCGCAAACGGCGGTGGATCTGGCGGCGATGGCAACCGGCCGTTCTGGATGCTACGCGGCGGTTCAACGTCCAGTTCCAACGGCCGGGCAAGGCGCGACAGCGAAGGCCCAACGCCGATGAAGCCGGCGGCGTCGGCGATGCCATCCGAAAAGTCGACACCGCATGATTGAGCGCATCCGACGTTTTGCCGACACCGGCAACGCCGTGCGATTCTTCCTGTCATTCATCCTGGCGTTCGCGCTCTGGGCGTGGGTTACCAATGAGCGCGACCCAGAACAGACTTATCGTGCCAGCCAGGTGCCCGTCAGCGCGGTCGGAATCCCCGACAATCTCAGACTGGTCGGCGTCCCTCCAGCCGTCGATGTCACGCTCCGGGGTCCACGTAGCGTCATTCAAACGATTG
>JBBECJ010000428.1:0-1669 GCA_040881885.1 Thermomicrobiales bacterium
AAATACCACCAAAGAAGACGACCGCCCCCAGGACCGCGCCTCGCGGATTGGCCCAGTCCGGCACGGATCGACCTGCCACAGGTTGAGCAATCAAAAGGACTTCTCCACGTTGTTAGCGATCAGCCGTTAGCTGGCAGCTATCAGCCAGTTCAACTAACCGAAACCTTCGGCACACGTCGAACGCTCAGAGATTGACATCAGGCTGATAGCTGCCAGCTAATAGCTTTCCAAATCAATCGGCACGTCAATGATCACTGGCATGTCGCTTGACTTGGCGATGCTAAGCGCCTCGCTCAGCTCCTCCGGCGACCCGGCACGAACTCCCTGGATTCCGTACGCGTCGGCCAGCTTCACGTAGTCTGGGTTGACCAGGTCGACCGCGACATAACGGCCCGGATAGCTGCGCTTCTGGGCCGCCTTGACGGCCGAGTGGGTGCTGTCGTTGAAGATCACGGTTGTTACCGGAATCCGGTGGTGGACGGCCGCGCCGAGCTCTTCCATTGTGAACTGAAAGCCGCCGTCGCCCGCCATTGCGACGACCTGGCGCTCCGGACAACCGACCTTCGCGCCGATCGCCGTCGGCAGCGCCGATCCCAGCGTCCCGAACCCGCGCGGGAACGTGTAGCTGCGCGGCTCGTAGACCGGGAAATAGCGCGCGCCCTCGTAGGCCATCATCGTCATGTCATTGCAGAGGATAGCGTCTCGATCCATGCCCTCGCGCAGCGCGTCGATGTAGGGAACGTAGCCGGCAACCCTCGCGTCCGACCGCTCAAACAGCCGGTCGCGGATGATGGCGACCTGCTCCTCATTCCAGCGCCCCTTCGGGCGCTTGCCGGAACGGACGGCGTCCAACAACGCAGCCAGGGCCTCCGTTGCGTCGCCGACGATGCTGACCGACGGCTGGTAGCGTTTGCCATGTTCTGCGGGATCGATGTCGATATGGATCAGTGTAGACGGCAACGGCATCGAGCCATCGCCGGTCGTGCGGACGCCGAGGCCCGACCCAACGACGATCGCCAGATCACTCTTCCGCATGACCTCGACGGTCGGATTGTCGGCAGACCAGCGGTAACCGAAAGCGCCAACCGCGAACGGGTGGTCGGCCGGCAGCGCGCCCTTGCCCATCAGCGACATAACGACCGGCGCTCCCAGCTCCTCAGCCAGCACTCGGAGCGCCGTCGACGCTTCCACGGACGTTGCTCCACCGCCGGCAAAGATCATCACTCGTTCGGCGTTCTGAATGAGATCCACTGCCTTCGCGATCTCGACTGTGAGGTCGGCGGCTGTCGTAGAATCGTTTGGAATGGTTCTTGTCAGTTCGAGCTCATCAGCCATGACATCGATCGGAATTTCGAGGTAAGCCGGACGCGGCCTGCCGGTCTCGATCGCGGCAAAGGCTTCGCCGACCGAAGCGGGGATGTCGGCCGCGTCCATGACACGTTTGCTCCACTTGACGATCGGCTTCATCACGCTCATCTGGTCGGTCATCTCGTGCAGGTTGCCCTCGAGCGTGTCGATGTACCTGCGCTCGAGGTTGGTCGCGATCACGAGCACGCTCGATGAATCAGCGAACGCCTCGCCAACCGCCGTCGCGACGTTCGTGACTCCCGGGCCAGTCACGATCAGCGCGACGCCAGGCTTGCCGGTCGCGCGGTAGTAGCCGTCGGCC
>JBBECJ010000429.1:0-1666 GCA_040881885.1 Thermomicrobiales bacterium
CTCGCAGAGCCCCCAGCCGATCCCCTGGGCGACCGCCCCGTGGATCTGACCGTCGATCTCCGCCGGATTGATAGCCCGGCCCACGTCCTGAAGCGCCGCGTAGCCGGTGACGCGGACGTAGCCGGTTTCGAGATCGACCTGTACCCGCGCGATGTGAACGGTGGCCGGCGGCGCCTTGTACGGGTTGGCGACCGTCCCGCGTCCGAAGACCGGCGCATACGGGCTGCCCATCACGACCGTCCGAGCGTGGATCTGCGCCAGCGTCAGTGCCCGGTCGGGAGCGCCGCGGATACCCACCCTGTCGTCCGCGATCTCAAGGTCGCCGGTTCCGGCTTCGAGCGCGTCGGCGGCGATCGCCAGCACTTGCTCGCGGGCGTCGCGCGCGGCTTCGATCAGCGCGTTGCCAACCGTGTAGAGGATCTTGCTGCCGCCGGTCCCGCCCGCGTGCGGCGCGGTCTCGCTCGGCGCCGTCGTGACTCGCACCCGCGACGGATCGGTCCCGAACACCTCGGCCGCGATCTGCGTCAGCGCCGTCGTCGTGCCGGTCAGGTCGACCGAGCCGACAACAACGCTCAGCGTTCCGTCCGCGTTGAGCCGCATCGTCGCGCTGGCCGACTCGACACTGCCGACCAGCGTCCCAAGCGCGATCCCGACGCCTTCGCCTGGCCCGCACGGCGCCGTCCAGAGCGGATGCTCGCGAGCGCCTTCCAGCAGCTTGCCCAACTCGAGCGGCGGCCAGACGGTTCCATCCGGCAGCGCGTCCCCGGCGCCGGCGACATTGCGCAGCCGCAGCTCAATCGGCGAGACGCCAAGCTGCTCGGCAAGCTCGTCAACCAGCGTCTCAATCGCGAAGGCCGCCTGGGTTCGACCGGGAGCGCGGTAGGCGCCGACGCCGGTCCGGTTGCTGAGCGCCTCGGTCGAGACGATGTCGAGAGCCGGGAACCGGTAGTTCGCGCCAATCATAATGCTGGCCTGCTGATATGGCGAGTGTGAGAAGAAGCCGGTGTCGAACGTCATATCGACGCGCAGGGCGGAGAATCGTCCGTCAGCGTCGGCCGCCAGCCCAACCCGCAACAGCGCCTCCGGGGCCGGCATCGTCGAGACGAAATCCTGGCTGCGCGTCAGCTCCAGCCGGACAGGCCGGCCAGAGACCAGCGCCAGCAGCGCGACCAGCGGCTCCAGCAGCACGAACTTGGCGCCGAACCCGCCGCCGACCGTCATCGGCTGGACACGCACATCCGTCTCAGGGATCTGAAGCGCCCGCGCGACGGCAATCCGAACCGCGAACTGCCCCTGAGTCGGCGTGTAGATCGTCACGCCGCCGGTCGGATCGACGGCCGCGACGACGGCGCGTGGCTCCAGATACCCCTGATGGACGGCGTGAGAATGAAAGTCACGCTCAACGACGACCGCCGCCTCGCCGAACGCGCGCCCAACATCGCCGCGTTCGTGATGCGCCTGATTTGTGACATTGTCCGGATTCGCCGCCCGGACGGCGGGCGCGCCGGAGACGCGCGCCTCACGCGGCCCCGCCACAAGCGGCAACGTCTCGTAGTTGATCTCGACCAGGTCGGCGGCGATCGCAGCCGCGGCAGCCGTCTCAGCCACGACGACCCCCACCGGCAGCCCCACCAAGGCGACCAGTTCGTGAGCAAGGAAGAACATC
>JBBECJ010000430.1:0-10182 GCA_040881885.1 Thermomicrobiales bacterium
CGGCCGATCGTCGGGAAGACGGCGCTGACCTGTTCAGTCTCCTGGCGGGCCGTGTCGAAGATCTCGCGCTGGGCGTTGTAGCAGAGCCGCTTGACCCATTTCCAGTAGTAGGTCAGCAGCGTGCCGCTCTCGTTGAAACGCACGTTGTGGCTGTTGGGTAGCAGATATAGCACCTTCTCGGCCGGAACGCCGTCGTCGAGCAACTGGTTCTTGGCGTCCCAGAGCGCCTGGACGGTCGCGTGATACTCCTCGAGCGCCGCCTCTGACCTTCGCACCTCGTCCGGCACGATCACATCCGGCGCCTGGCGCATATGCGCCGAGAGGACCGGCGACGACGAGAGCGTGCCGCGATGGCGCTGGTTCTGGGCGTCTTCCGCGCCGCTGATGCGCTTCTGGAAGGTGAACGGGACATGGTTGAGCGTCTGCATCAGCTTGCTGTTCATCGCCAGGAAGAGGGAATGGCCGAGATAGGCGTTCCTGGCCGGGTCGAGGACAGCCGCCAGCGCGTCGGCGTCGCTCATCGCGTCGCGGCTCTGGCCGAGGACGGTTCGGACGGCGTCGGCCAGCACCTGTTCGGCGTTGGCGTTGTAGCCGACCAGCTTCGAATCCAGCCCGCCGAGCGCCGCGTCGTACTCGCGGAAGAATGTCTCATCGTGGTTGGTGTCCAACGTAGAGCGCAGCTCGGACATTGCCTCGTACTCCAACGTGTCACTCGCGCCGAGCACCTGCAATTCGAGCGGGTAGCCGGGAGCGCCAAGGAAGTACGGGTCGATCTTGAGCACCTCGGCCACCATTGCGTTGACGATGTAGCGCACTTCCGACGGCACGTCGAGCTGATTCACGAGCACGTGGTAGCGCAGCAGCGTCAACCCGTTGATCGTATGGTACATGTGGGCCGGCGTCGCCAGCGGCAGGACATAACGCGCGACCTCTTGCGACTTCTTCTGGACGGCGTCGGCCACCCGTCGGGCTGCCTCGGCGCCGTCGGCCTTCTTGCGCGCCGGGAAGATCTGTCCGTAGCGTTCGGCCAAGCCGGGCGAGAGCAGGTCGCCGAGCCGCCGATAGCCCTCGATCGAGCGCTCGACAGCCGCCTTGTAGATCGCGGTCTGCCGTTCGGTCAGGTCGGGCGTCACCATCAGCTTGCCTGACACCTCGCGGTAGCGCTGGCTGACCTGCTCCGAGTTGTAGTGCGGGTGGTGGTGGAAGAACGACCAGATCGCCAGCCGCGAGACGCCATCCAGGACGAAGACGAAGTTGGCGTGCTGGAAGGTCGTGTGATGGCCGGCGTCGAACAGGTCGCGGTATAGCCGCAAGGCCCGGTTGCGCCGTCCCGGCCGCAGATCATCGCCGGCGTCCAGCGACTCGTCGAGCAGGCCGAGGACGTTCTCGACCCGCGCCGGCCGCGCGCCGTAGCACGACCAGGCGGCCGCGATCGTCAACGCAAACGGATGCTGGGTCGATTCGTCGTGCAGCAGCCGGATTGTCGGTGCCTTCGACGCGAACGGATAGAGCGGCTCAATCGGCAGTTCAGGGACAGCAGACATCGTTTCCCCCGGATCGCAGGAACGCGAAACAGCGTACGTACTCAGACTACCGTCTTAGGCGGCGACTGTAAAGATGTGCCGGGCGGTCACAGGCGGGCAGTCACGACGAACGGATGTTCGGATGCTGATTGTAGCAGGACACGTACTCGCCGGCGCGACCTGACGCGCCAGGTAGGGGCCGTGCCTTGTGCCGGCCCTGCTCCCCACCCACGCGCTCCATCGGGAAAACTGGGCCGGCGCCAGGCACGGCCCCTGCCTGGCGTTGTATGGCGTGAATCTGGATTCGTCACCGGCTCGTAACAGTTTGTTGATAGGGTAAGGGAGATGCCCGCCGATTCGCGGATCATCCTGGATGGAATTCCAATGACGACACAGGCCGTCGCCAGAACGGGATCGCAAGTAACCGTGGAACGAGAGGCGCGCCGCGAACTGACGTTGCTGTTCCTGAGCGGGGCGCTGGCGGCGCTGGTGGCGGTTGCGTTCATGCTGCTGCTGCGCCGTTTCACGGAGACGGACTCGCTGCTGGAGATCATCGGCGAGGCGTCCTTGCAGGCCATGCCGATGGCGCTGTTCTCGTTCCTGCTGCGGACGTTGCAGGAGGCCGCCAAGCCATTGCTCGTTATCGGCATCGTGGCCGGGATGATGCTGGTTGGCGGGGGCGTGGCGCGGCTGGATGGCGGGGCGGCGCGAGAGGCGTCGTTCGGCGCGCGGTTCTGGCGCGGCCTGCTGGTGGCGCTCTCGATCTGGGTTCCGCTGGCGATCTTCGCGGTAGTCGTCGTCTCGTTCGGGACGGTCGCTCCGATAACGAACCAGAGCGTTGTCGCGCTGGGGTTGATCCTGCTCGCCGACGTGGTTGCTTTCGTGCTGGCCGTCAATCTGCTCTTTCCGCTGGTTCGGGCGGCGTTCGGCGGACAGTCCACCCGGGTGGACTATCCAGAACATGTCGACGCGCCGCCCAGCGACCTCGGTCGGCGCCGCTTGATCGCGCTGGCCGCGACCGGCGCCGTCGCGCTGGCTTCGGCTGCCTACGTTGGTCGCTTCGTCTCCGGGATTCGCGGCGGCTCGATCGGCGGCGGCAGCGACGCCATCTCCGAGCCGGTCACGCCCAACGACAACTTCTACCTGATCTCAAAGAACTTCGTCGACCCGAGGGTCGATGCCGAGGATTGGCGGCTGCGGATAACCGGCCTGGTCGAGACGCCGCGCGACATCGCCTACGCGGATTTGATGGCGATGCAGACTCAGCAGCAACTGACGACGCTGACCTGCATCTCTAACGAGATCGGCGGTGAGCTGATCTCGAACGCGAAGTGGACCGGCGTCCGGCTCTCCGACATCTTGTCAATCGCCGGCATCCAGCCGTCCGCCAGTGAGTTGGCGCTCTACGCCGACGACGGCTACACCGAGTCGTTCCCGCTCTCGAAAGCGCTTGAGCCGACGACGATGCTGGCCCACCTGATGAACGACGAGCCGCTGTCGTCGCGCCATGGCTTCCCGGCGCGGCTGATCGTGCCGGGCCTGTACGGCATCAAGAACGTCAAGTGGCTGACGCGGATCGATCTGGTCGCCAGCAACTTCAAGGGCTACTGGCAGCAACGTGGCTGGACCGACGACGCGACGATCCAGACGATGTCGCGCTTCGACGTGCCGGGCGCACGGGCGATCGTGCCGTTCGGGCCGGTGGCGTTGGCCGGGATCGCCTTCGCCGGAGACCGCCAGATCAGCGCCGTCGAGATCAGCGACGATGGCGACACCTGGCAGCCGGTCGACACGATCGATCGGATCGCACCACTGAGTTGGGCAATCTGGCGTTTCACGTGGAACCCGCCCGAATCGGGAACCTACACGCTGCGGGTCCGCGCGACCGACGGAACAGGCTCAGTCCAGACCAGCGAGCGCCGCGGTCCGATCCCCGACGGCGCGACCGGCTATCACACGCTCGACATCGGCGTGACGTAGGGGAAAGGACACCCAATCCCGGTAGGGGCCGCGCCCTGTACCGGGATTGGGTGTCGCAGAACCCACTTACCGGCAAGCGCCAGCAACCGTGGCGTACAATCGGGTGTTGAACAGGTGAGATTCGACGGCAAGCGCCCCGATGGGCGGAGACTGGGACTTCGCGGCGAGCGTGCACATCATCGAACAGCAGGACGAGGGTCTGGATTACCGGCGACGTTTTCAGGGCCTGATCGGTGTCAGCAGCAAGATACCCATCCGTGACCGGTCGATCCTGCGGCTGGTCTACACACCGGGCGTGGCCGAGGCCTGCCTGGAGATTCAGCGCAACCCGGAGAGCGCGTTTGAGCTGACGAGCCGCGGCAACACGGTCGCGATCGTGACCGACGGGTCCGACCTGTTCGGGCGCGAGGGCGGCCCGCCGGAGGCGGCCCTGCCGGTCCTCGAAGGCAAGAGCGTCATCTTCAAGACCTTCGCCGGAATCGATGCCTTTCCGATTTGCCTGGATGTTCACGATTCGGCGTCGATCGTCGAGACGACGGCGGCGTTAACGCCGACTTTCGGCGCGATCTGCCTCGACGACATCAGCGCGCCGCGCTCGTTCGCGATCGCCGACCAGCTCGAAAAGGCCTGTACGATCCCCGTCTTCGCCAACCAGCACCACGGAACGGCCATCCTCGTCCTCGGCGCGCTGATCAACGCCATGAAGGTCACCAACCGTACGCTGGAAGAGATCAGCGTCGTCGTTGCCGGCGCCGGAATCGCCGGAATCGGCGTCGCGCGGCTGCTGCATCGGGCGGGCGTGCGCCGGATCGTCGTCTGCGATCGGGCCGGGGCGATATATACCGGCAGGCCGGAGCGGATGAACTGGGCCAAGTCATACCTGGCGAAGGAGACCAACCGCGAGCGGCGGCGTGGGTCGCTGGCCGAGATGCTGGCGGGCGCGGATGTCCTCGTCGGTCTTTCCAGCGAGGGCGCGGTGACGCCGGAGATGATTGAGCGGATGGCGCCGGACCCGATTGTGCTGGCGCTGGCGGTCCCGACGCCGGAGATCACGCCTGAACTGGCCAGAGGCGCCGGGGCGAAGGTCGTCGCGACCGGCCGTTCGGACTACCCGAACATGATGGACATCTCGCTCGTCTTCCCTGGCGTCTTCCGTGGGCTGCTCGACAGCGGGGCTCGCAATATCCGCCTGCGGACGCTGGTCTATGCCGCGCGGGCGCTGGCATCGCTCGTGCCGGAACAGGAGTTGAACCCGGACCACATCGTGCCGAGGATCTTCGACTTCCGAGTCGCGCCGACGATCGCGTCGGCCGTCGTTCAGGCCGCGCTCGAGACGGGTGAGGCGCAGAATGAGGTGCGCCCCGAAGCCGTCGCCGAGCGGACGCGGCGCTATGTCTACGAAGGGATCATGCCGCCGCTGGCGCGCTCGAACAGCGTCCAACCCGAGCCCGGACCCCGCAAGAAGCCGGAGACGCTGCGCGACGAGGTGCTGGCGCTCAGGCGGCGCTACGGCGGCGTGCTGGAGATCCGCTCGAAGATCCCGATCAAGGACCACCACATTCTCAACATCCTCTACGTGCCGCCGGCCGCGCTGGCGCCGGCCGTCGAGATACGCAACAACCCGATGAGCGTCTACGAGCTGACCGTCAAGGACAATCTGGTCGCGATTGTGACTGACGGCTCGGCGGTGCTGGGGTTGGGCGATATCGGCCCCGAGGCGGCGCTGCCGGTCATGGAGGGCAAAGCGGTCCTGTTCCATACGCTGGCCGGTGTCGAGGCGTTCCCGATCTGCATCGCGGAGCGCGACCCGGACAAGATCGTCGACATTATCGCCAACATCTCGCCATCGTTCGGCGGAATCAACCTGGAAGACATCTCAGCGCCGCGCTGCTTCGACATCGAGGCCAAGCTCAAGGAGCGGCTCGACCTGCCGGTCTTCCACGACGATCAGCATGGGACGGCCGTCGTGGTGGCCGCCGCGCTGTTGAATGCGCTGCGGCTGCGCGGTTCGAGCCTCGAGAACACGCAGGTCGCCATCAATGGGGCCGGGGCGGCCGGAATCGCCGTCGCGAAGCTGCTACTGTCGTCAGGTATTGGCGATATCGTGATGTGCGATCGGTCCGGGGCGATTCACAAGGGGCGCGTGACGGGCATGAACCGCTCCAAGGAGGAGATCGCCCGGTTGACGAATAAGGAGGGTGTTCGCGGCAAACTGTGCGACGCGGTCGCCGGCGCGGATGTCTTCATCGGCGTCTCGGCGCCCGGCGCGCTGACGGGCGAGGATATTCGTCGCATGAACAAGCAGCCGATTATCTTCGCGCTGGCCAACCCGACACCCGAGATCCTGCCGCAGGAGGCGCAGGCAGCCGGCGCGCTCGTCGTCGCGACCGGGCGCTCCGACTTCCCGAATCAGGTCAACAACTCGCTGGCCTTTCCCGGCATCTTCCGGGGCGCGCTCGACGCGAAGGCGCGCGACATCAACGACGCCATGAAGGTGGCTGCCGCCCAGGCGATCGCTAATCTGGTCGGCGACGACGAACTGGCGCCCGATTACGTCGTTCCGGAGGCGCTCGATCTACGGGTTCCGCCGGCCGTCGCCGCCGCCGTCGCCCGAGCCGCCGTCGAGACGGGCGTCAACCGCGTCCCGGTCGATCCCGCTGAGGTCGAACAGCGCACCCGCGACCGGATCTATACAGGGCAGCCGGCGCATTGGGAATGAATGCGAGGAGAAAGGAGTAAGTGCTAAGGAGAAAGCAGTTGGTCTGGACCGTCAGGAACAGACTCCTTTCTCCTTAGCACTTACTCCTTTCTCCTCGTCCCTCGATCGGTATCGTCGCGATCAACGTTGTGCCGCGGGTGGTGGCGCTATGGATCTCGAGGCTGCCGTTGAGACGGGTGGCGCGTTCGCGCATCGAGCGCAGTCCGAGGTGGCCGGGGAACGAGCCGCTGGTGTCAAAGCCGTCGCCGTCGTCGTGGATCGTCAGCGTGAGGCCGCGTTCGGTGTCAGCGAGCTGGAGGGTGACGGTCGTGGCCCGCGCGTGCTTGACGACGTTGTGGAGCGCCTCCTGGGCAATCCGGTAAATCGCCTCCTTGATGTCGAGCGGAGCTTCCGGCTCCGGGCAGGCAACAACCTCGACCCGGATGCTGTGTCTGGCGCGCACCGCCTTCGCCTGGCGGTTCAGGGCCGAGACGATGCCCTCGCGTTCGAGCGACTCGGGGCGTAGCTCAAAGATCAGCGAGCGCATCTCGGTCAGGCCGGCCTCGGCCAGTTGCAGGACATAATCCAGTGGTTCGACGGCCGACCGCGGGTCACGATCGAGCAGCGTCCGGGCTGTTCGGGCGCCGAGGCCGATGCCGTAGAGGGCCTGCGAGACAGAGTCGTGCAGCTCGCGGGCCAGCCGCTGGCGCTCTTCGAGGGCGGCTTTCTGCTGGGCGGCATGGTAGAGGCGGGCGTTCTCGACGGCGACGGCGGCCTGGTCGGCGATGGCCTTGAGAAACTCGATCTCAGGTCCATCGGGATGCGCGTCTGGCAGGAAGTAGGCGTTGAGGACGCCGAGGCCGCGCCCGTGGTAGATGAGCGGGACAGCCACGATTGTGTCCCATTTGACTTCCGGAATCATCTCCTGGATTGAGCTGTATTCGGGGGCGGACTGGTTGCGGGCGCGGGCGTCGCGCATGATGAAGACGCGCTGGGTCTGGAAGGCGCGCGCGACCGGCGAGCGGTTGAAGGCGGCCGGCCAGGCGGCTTCGAGCGCCGCGCCGGCGCCATCCGGCAACCCATGGGTGCCGACCATCCGCAGCACCTGTCCGCCATCGTCCATCAGCAGGACGGCCGCCGCGAGCGCTCGCGTGGCCTCGACGACGCGTGCGGCCAGGTCGTCGAGGGTGCGCTCCATCGGCTGGTCGAGGGTCAGCGAGGCGGCGATCTGGGCCAGTGAGCTGGCCTCGCGTTCGCGCCGGCGCACATCGGTCACGTCGCGGACGATCGAGCAGACGAGCGGGCCGTCCGGCCCCGCCAGCAGCATGTTGGAATACTCGATCTCGCGCTCATCACCGTTCGCCCGCAGGACGGTTGAGCGTCGCCGGCCAGTCTGACCGGCCAACGTTGAGACAGTGTAGGTGAGGATCGCCTCGCGAGCGTGCGGGGCGATGAGCTCGATAAAGTCGCGCCCGATCATCTCCTGGTGTGGATGGCCGGTGATCTGACCCATCGCCGGGTTGGCGTAGACGATCCGACGCTTGTCATCCGCGACGAGGATGCCGTCGAGCGCGACATCGAGGACGCAGCCGAGGACGCCGAGGCCAAGCTCCTCGGGCCGTAGCGCGCTGATCTTATCCTCATTGCTACCATCGATCATGCCGCATGCCAGTCCGCACGACGCCGCGACACGCAGTGTAGCAGCCTTCAACAGTCCACCCGGGTGGACTCCCCGCGCGGCAATCAATCCACAGCGACCGGAAATCCGCATCGGCCAAAGGACTGAGTGCCCGTCGCTCCTCCCGCGTACGGGCGATGGCCGGGTGGGATCATTCAAATCGGCGGGCGCTTCAGTTCGTACTGTTCGGAGGTCGAGCAGTACCAGTCGCCGGTCAGGCGGCCAACGGCCTCGAGGCGCTGGAGGTCGATGCGGTTGTTCTCAATCAGCAGGTCGTCGCGGATGTGGATCCGGACGACCTCGGCGATGATGAGATGCGCGCCGTAGGGGAAGGTTCCGACCGGCTTGATCTCGCGGGCGACGCATTCGAGGTTGGCGGGGGCTTCGGCGACGCGCATTGGGCGGACGACGTCGCAGGCGACCGGCGTCAGGCCGCTGGCGGCGAACTCGTCAACGTCGGACGGCCACTCGGCGGCGGTGATCGCCATCTGGGGGCCGATGTCGGCGCTGACGGTGTTGATGACGAATTCGCCGTTGTCGCGGATGTTGACGAGCGTGTCCTTTTCCTGGCCGTTGCGAGCGCCAACCGAGATGGCGATGTGCGGCGGGGTCGAGGTGATCATCATGAAGAAGCTGAACGGCGCGAGGTTGTTGCGGCCGTCGCTGGTAATGGTTGATGTCCAGCCGATCGGACGCGGGACGACGACGCTGGCCATCAGCTTGTAGGACAACTGGGCGTCGATCTCCTCTGGGTTGAACTTCATGCTCGCATCCTCCCATGTGATTGGCTCCGCGCGTCGTCTGACCGGGGCCATTATCACCGCGGTTGGAAGCATGCGAGCATCGATGACGCTATTCGACCTGTTCAGCGATGATCGATTGTTGGGCGTGCGCGTCATCGCTGGGCATTGCTATGCTGCCCCATCAGCAGTTGACGCTGGCGTGACGGTCTGAGCTGGCTCGCTGGATGTGACCAGGCGGTGTGCTTCGTCGATTGCGGACTGGAAGCCGGGCAGGCTGCGCTCGATCATGTCCTCGTTCGCAGTGAGCGAGATGCGGAAGTGTCCTGGCACTTCGGAGATCGTCCCCGGATGGCAGAAGATCTCACGCTGCTCAAGCAGTTCGACAAACGCCCAGTCGTCTGCGATTGGCGATCTGGGAAACAGATAGAACGTTCCCTCCGGCATGTGGACGTCGTATCCAATGTCGCGCAGCGCGCCGACCATGCGATCACGTTTACGCTGGAGACGTTCGACGTCAGGGCGAAGTTGGTCGAGGTCGGGAAGCGCGTGCAACAGTTGTGCGTTTGGAAACGCCCATGCGTTGGTCACCTGCGACACAAAGATGTCCTGGTGTAGCTGCTCGCGATCCGGCATTGTCGGTGGCAGCGCCAGATAGCCGATGCGCTGACCAGGAGCCATCAGGGTCTTGCCGTACGAGTAGGCCATCATCGCGTTGGGGTAGTACTCGAGTGGCGTGTGGAATTGGATGCCGTCAAACACGATCCGGTTGTAGGCCTCATCCGAAATGAGGTAGATCGTGCGGTCGTTGCGACGCGATGCTTCGTCAAGGAGAATCGCGAGCCGTTCCAGCGTCTCCGGAGGATAGATCTTGCCGGTTGGGTTGCACGGCGTGTTGACGATGATCGCGCGCGTCCGAGGTGTGATCGCGGCCTCGATGGCGGCGAGGTTAAGGTCGAATGTGGCAGCATCGACCGGCACGGTGACTGGCACCCCGCCGGCCGCGACGGTTGCCAGTCCGTAAAAGAACCACGGCGGCAGATTAAAGATCACCTCGTCTCCGGCATCGACGACCGCGGTCAGGGCCACGAAAATCGCGGCGAACCCCGCAGCAGTCAGCGCGATGTCGTCGGGCTCGAACGGCATGCCAAAGCGCTCCGACAACGAGGATGCGACGACCTGCTGGGAAGCTGGCTCATTCATCTTGTACGCGAACCAGTTCTTGTCCTCCGGAACGAGCGCACGTTGCAGAACATCGACGTAGTTGGGCATTGGCATGTCGTGCGGGTTGCCGAAGGCGAAATCACAGATAGCAGGATCGCCGGCCCTGCGCATGTATGTCGAGCGCTCCATGTATTCCCCGATCCGCCCCATCGCGTGGGAGAGCGCGGCGACGCGGCGGGTTTGAGTGTAGCTGGGCATCGCCCGTTCCTTTCGGTCATTGCGAGGAGTCAGCATGACGCAAATGTGGGCATGTCTGGCAGCATCGCTGATGGATTGCGTTTCGATAAACGTATCGTTGCACGATATGAGGATGAATGCAAGCCATGTGATTGACTCTTC
>JBBECJ010000431.1:0-1656 GCA_040881885.1 Thermomicrobiales bacterium
TCACGGCGTGGGCCGATACAGGATGCGGCCCCTACCAGGAACACATCACGTGTCATGCGTTACGCATTGCGCATCACGCGCCTTCAATGCGCTCCTTCGTGCTTGGGAGGCGGTCGCCGAGGCGGGGATCGAGGCTTGTCGCGGCGTCGAGGGCGCGGGCGAACGCTTTGAAGAGGGCTTCGACCTCGTGGTGGGCGTTTGTGCCATAGAGCGTGATGACGTGGATGTTGACGCGGGCCTCGCGCGTCAGCGAGTCGAAGAAGTGGCGGATGAGGTCGGTTTCGAGCTGCCCGACGAGTGGAGCGCTGAACGTCCCGTTCTGGACGTAGTAGGAGCGGCCCCCGCAATCGACGGCGACGTGCGCCATCGCCTCGTCCATCGGCACAGCGACATCGGCAGTCCTGCGGATGCCGCGGTGCTCACCGAGCGCCTGGCGGATCGCCTGTCCCAGGCAGATCCCGGCGTCTTCGACAGTGTGGTGGGCGTCCACTGACAGGTCGCCATCGATTTCAAGGTCGAGGTCAAAGAGGCCATGCCGGGCGAAGAGCGTCAGGAAGTGGTCGAGCGCGCCAACGCCGGTGCTGATCCGGCTGGCGCCGGAGCCGTCGATCGCGAATGTCAGCGAGATCCGGGTTTCAGCGGTGGCGCGTGAGACGGTCGCCCGGCGCTCAGACATGGGCGGCGATCGTCTGGAGCGCTCCGATCAGCCGGTCGGTGTCCTCGGGTTTTCCAACGGTGATCCTCAGGAAGTCGCGCAGGGCCGGATCGCCGTAGGCGCGGACCATGATGCCTCGGTCGGCCAGCCGCAGATGGATGTCGTGCGCGTCGCCGCGTGTGACGCGGCAGAGGAAGAAATTACCGTGGCTCGGGTATGGCGTCAGATACTCGATGCGCTTGAGCTTGCGCAGCAGACGGCTCCGTTCGGCGCGGATGCGATTGAGCGTGCCGTGCAGATATTCGGCGTCGTCGAGCGAGGCTTCTACCGCGATCAGCCCGGCCTGGCTGACGTTGAAGGGCGGCTTGACCTTCCAAATCTGTTCGGCCAGGAAGTGCGGGAAGATGCCGTAGCCCATCCGTAATCCGGCCAGTCCGGCCCACTTGGAAAAGGTGCGCAGGATCGCCAGGTTGTCGAACTCACCGACCAGTGGCAACGATGTCTTGCCGGACATCTCGAAGTAGGCTTCGTCGAGCAGAACGAGCGCGCCGGTCTGGAGCAGCCGCACGATCTGCTGGTTTGTCGCCAGGTTGCCGGTCGGGTTGTTGGGTGAGGTGATGACGATCAACCTGGTTCGGTCGGTGACGGCGGCCAGGATGGCCTCGATGTCCAGGTCGAAGTCGGGCAGGCGCGGAACTTCGATGGCCGATCCGCCGAAGAGCTCAGCCCGGGCGCGGTAAACGCCGAAGGTCGGGACCGGGACGATCACCTCGTCGCCGGAGTCGAGCGTCGCCAGGAAAACGAGATCGATCAGCTCGTCAGCTCCATTGCCGAGGATCAGCCGCTCGGTTGATGTCCCGGCATAGGCCGCGACCCGCTCACGAGTCGAACGCGCCTGGGCGTCAGGATAGTGGTGGAAACGGTCGAAGGTCGCCAATGCTTCCTGAACACGAAACGAGCAACCGTAGGGGTTTTCGTTCGAATCGAGCTTCAGGATCGCG
>JBBECJ010000432.1:0-1656 GCA_040881885.1 Thermomicrobiales bacterium
CCGGACGGCGCACACGCCGCCCGGGGCGCCGGCTACGGGCCCCTAGGGAACGCTCTCGTCCCCAGTTCCGTCATCTGTGGTGGCGCCGCCGGTGGTCGTCCCATCTCCGAGTGGCTCGTCCAGCGGGTCGTCCGTCGTCGACCCGGTCGTGCCGGTGCTGCTCGCCGCGGGGATCGTGAGCTCCTGGCCGATCTGGATGTCGGTCTCATCGGTCAGCCGGTTGGCCGAGACGATCACCGCGACCGTCGTGTCGTAACGCACGGCGATGTCCCAGAGTGTGTCGCCGCTCTGGACGACGTACGTCTCGCCTTCGACCTGCGTCGTCTGCTGAGGTTGCGTGGTCGTCGAGTTCGTGCGCGGCTGCTGCTGGGTCGTCGATTGCGCTAGCGTCGACGCCTGCTGGGACACGCCGGAGACGTCGGAGCTGGCGGCCGACGTTTGCTCGTCGCTCAGCCGGGAGAGCCGGTCGTTGCTCGAACCGCCGCCCGCGTAGTTGGGCAGCACGAGCATGGCCAGAAAGAGCACGCCCAGGCCCATGAGGATCAGCGGGACGCGCGTCGTCTCCGGCGCGAGCGTCTGGCGGCTGTACTCGTGCTCCTGCGTCCGGCGCGCCAGAAAGACGATCGCCGCTGCGCCGAGCAGGATGATGCCCACGGTCAGGAACCAGAGGCTGGAGCCGGACCAGAGCATGCGGATAAGGATGAGCGACACCAGCGGAATCGCCGCGAGCAGCGCTATCCCCAGCCAGGGCCTCTCTGCCGGCGGTCGTTGTGAAGTTACCCAGGGTGACGCCATCATGAGCCTCCCTTCGCGCGTGTGCTTCTACCATACCGCACGCGTGGGTTGATTACAACATCTTGCGAGGCCAGTTCGCCGACACAATATATTGTATGTCAAGCAGCGCCGGCACGCGGGCACGCCACCACCCCAGCCTGAAGGCTGGAGAATGGACGGCAGCAGGAACGGCAGGGTCTGCCATGCCCCCGCCTTTAGGCGGGGGGTCGAGGAACCACCAATTAGATACGCGCATGTTGAAGCCCGAGCGCCGTCTTGACACTGTTGAGAGCGTGGGCTACGTTCAGTCTGACGTGTCAGACAGGCTTTCGCCTCCGTCTTCCGGAGGCGTTCATCTCCGCCGGCGACTGGTCGTGGCGTTCGTGGGGCTTGCCATCCTGGTCGCCTCTGCGTGGCTGGCGCTCATCGTCGTCAGCCGCATCGACGAGCTCTTCTTCCCCGGCCAGGGCATCACCGGCCTGCCGTCGTTGCCCGGCGTGGAGACGAGCGGCGCAACGCAGGGCAAGATCAACCTGCTCGTGATGGGCCTCGACCGGCGCCCCACCGAAGGCGCCGCTCCCACGCGCACCGACACGATCTTCATCGTCACCATCGACAGCGAGACGAAGACGGCCGGTCTCCTGGGCATCCCGCGCGACTCCTGGGTGCAGATCCCCTTCCGTGACGGCGAGGGCTTCTACGAGAGCCGTATCAATACGGTCTACGCCACCGGCGAGCTGCAGGACTATGCAGGCGGCGGCCCCGGCCTGGTCAAGCAGGTCATCGAACGCAACATCGGCATCTCGATCGACCACTACATCGTCATCGACTTCGAGGGCTTCGTCGATATCATCGAAGAGCTGGATGGCATCGACATCTACG
>JBBECJ010000433.1:0-1654 GCA_040881885.1 Thermomicrobiales bacterium
CGGGTCCTGGTGGATGATGTCGAAGAAGGCCGAGAGGCGGTCGACATCGTGCAGCTCACGCGCCAGCGTCGAGGCGAGATCGAAGCGGAAGCCGTCGACATGCATCTCGGTCACCCAGTAGCGCAGGCTGTCCATGATCAGCTTGAGCACGTTCGGATGCAGCGGATTGAGCGAGTTGCCGGTGCCGGTGAAGTCGAAATAGTGGCGCTCGTCGCCCGGGACCAGCCGGTAATAGGCGGTGTTGTCGATGCCGCGAAACGAGAGCGTTGGCCCGAACTGGTTGCCCTCGGAGGTGTGGTTGTAGACGACATCCAGGATGACCTCGATTCCCGCGCGATGCAGCGTCTTGACCATCTCCTTGAACTCGCGCACCTGGCCGCCATTGTCGCCACACGACGAGTAGCGCGCGTCGGGCGCGAAGTAATTGGTCGTGTTGTAGCCCCAGTAGTTGGTCAGCCCCTGTTCGACGAGGTGGCCGTCGTCCAGAAACTCGTGGACCGGCAGCAGCTCGACGGCCGTGACGCCGAGCTGCTTGAGGTAGTCGATCGCGACCGGGTGTCCCAGCCCGGCGTAAGTGCCGCGCAGCGCCTCCGGGATTGCGGGGTGCTGCTTCGTAAATCCCTTGACGTGCACTTCGTAGATGATCGATTCGTTCCAGGGCCGGCGCAGCAGGCGGTCGCCTTCCCAGTCGAACTCCTCGTCGATGACGATCCCCTTCGGCATGCCACGCGCGCTGTCGCGCTTGTCGTACGAGAGGTCGGCGTCCGGGTGGCCCACCGTGTAGCCGAAGACGGGCTGTGACCAATCGACCTTGCCGGCGATCGCGCGGGCATACGGGTCGATGACGAGCTTGTTGTCGTTGAAGCGCAGGCCGTGTTGCGGTTCGAACCGACCGTAGACACGGTAGCCGTACAACTGTCCCGGCTGGACATCGGGCAGGTAGCCGTGCCAGACATGCGCCGTCACCTCTGGGAGACGGATGCGCTCGGTTTCGCCACGGCCCGCTTCGCTGTTGAACAGGCACAGATCGACGCGGTTCGCGTTCTCCGAAAAGATCGCGAAGTTGACGCCCGTGCCGTCCCAATGCGCGCCGAGTGGAAATGGCCGTCCCGGTAGGAGCCTTCGCGCCACGCTCATCCCCCGCTTGATAGAACCGGCCGTCGATGGACACCATCGACTCGCCGATCGACTGACTCGCCGCGCCGGCGAACGTTCGATTCGCAGGTTGAATGCCAATCGCCGCAGATCTGAAAGTCTACGCGAACCAGCAGCAGCCGGTGGCTATGGCTTGGCACATGCGAGCAGCGCGGCAACAGCCTGGGCGGACGACGCAAACAAGAAGTGAGTGTGGCGCTGCGCGATCTCTGGCACGAGAACACGATCGTCTACTGCCTCGACATTGAGACGTTCATGGATTCCGGCTGTCCCGCGAGCCGTGTGACGTGACGCTGGACCTGGGCGACTGGGAACGCGAGCAACTGTTCGATCTGTTCGGCGAACCGGCAGTACGAGCCGCTGTCCGCGAAGAAGGCGACGCTGCGGATGAAGAGCTATGGCTACCGCTGGCTGCGCGTCGGCGAGTTGCGATACGACGAACAGCCAATATCGTAGGGACGGACCGGGTGCCCTCTGGGCGATGTCCGTCCGACAATAG
>JBBECJ010000434.1:0-1644 GCA_040881885.1 Thermomicrobiales bacterium
GTTCGCTGGGGCTGGTCCGAACACGACGCGAGGGCCGGTCGATCTACTACTCGCTAGACGACGAGCATGTGCGCACACTCTACCGCCAGGCGCTCGACCACGTTGGGCATGGCGAACCGGCAGGAGACGTTTCGTGACCGACGAGGGGCAGCTTGTTCTGGAGAGTGGGACGGCAACGGCCGCGTTCGACTGTCCCAACTGTGTCGAAAGAGTCGTGACCCGCCTGCGCGATCTGCCGGGCGTCCAGACCGCCGAACTGGATGTCGAACGATCACCCGCGCGGTTGCGCTACACGTACGAGACGGAGACGGTCTCGCCAGCGACGATCGAGAATTGGGTGGTGCGTGAGCTTGCCGATAACGAGGCGCATTACGTCCACGAGGTGCTGGCGATTGAGGGGATGGACTGCGCGGACTGCGCGCTGACCCTCGAACGCGGCGTCGGGCGGCTGGAGGGCGTCGAAGAAGCCAGCGTCAGCTTCGGGGCGGCGCGGATGACGGTCGAGTACGACCGGCGGGCGGTCGGGCTTCCCGCAATCGACCGGCGTGTCCGCGAGCTAGGCTACGCCATCACGAACCCCGACCGCGCGGTCGAAAGCGAACGGCGCGCCCTTTGGCGGCTGATCAGACGGCGGGACAACCTGCTGGCGCTGGCGGCCGGCCTGCTGACGTTGACAGGCGGGATCGGCCAACTGCTGTCGGCGCCGTCGGCTTTGTCAATCAGCGCCTATCTGACGGCGGTCGTGGTTGGCGGCGCGCCACTGGCCCAGAAAGGTTTGCGCGTCCTGCGGACGACCCGCTCGCTGGATATCAACCTGCTGATGTCGATCGCCGTGATTGGCGCGGTCGCGATCGGCGAATGGTTCGAGGCGGCGACGGTCGTCTTCCTCTTCTCGCTCGGCGAGGCGCTCGAAGGCTATGCGATGGACCGCGTCCGGCGCTCGGTGCGCTCGCTGCTGGCGCTGGCGCCGCCGGTCGCCCTTGTCCGGCGTGGGTCAGCGGAGGCCGAGCTTCCGGTCGCGGACGTTGCCGTCGGAGAAACCGTCATCATCCGGGCCGGAGAGCGTCTGCCACTGGATGGCGTTGTTGTCAGTGGCGCGTCGAGCGTCGATCAGTCGTCGCTGACCGGCGAAAGCCTGCCGGTTGGCAAGCGACAGGGGGACGCGTTGTTCGCCGGGACGATGAACGGCTCCGGGCCGCTCGTCATGCGGGTGACGCGGCTGGCGGGCGACTCGTCGGTCGCGAAGATCATCCGGCTGGTCGAGCACGCCCAGGCGCAACGAGCGCCGGTCCAGCGGACCGTCGACCGTTTCGCGAGGGTTTACACGCCGGCCGTGATCGCGATCGCGGCGGCCATCGCCGTCGTCCCGCCACTGTTCGGCGCGAGCTGGCTGGAGTGGTTCTCACGCGCGCTCGTCCTGCTGGTCATCTCCTGCCCGTGCGCGCTGGTGCTCTCGACGCCGATCTCGATCGTCTCGGCGCTGTCGGCGGCGGCACGCAACGGCGTCCTCATCAAAGGCGGCGCGATCCTCGAACGGGTCGGCGCAATCGACACGATCGCGTTCGACAAGACCGGCACATTGACGGTTGGCCGGCCAACACTGACACTGGTCGTCGCCCTTGGCGGCCGAACCGACAACGAGGT
>JBBECJ010000435.1:0-1623 GCA_040881885.1 Thermomicrobiales bacterium
GCCAGCCAGTAGGCCATCGCTGGAGCGATCGAGAAGAACGTGCCGACGATCATGAAGAACCAGCGGCCGATCATCTGTTGCCGAATCTGGAGCGCCGCCAAACGCTCGTTCTCGTCGTCAAACCGTCCAATCTCGTACGACTGACGTCCAAACGTCTTCGTCAGTAGCACGCCGCTGACCGACAGCGTTTCCTCGACCATCGAGGTCATGTCCGCCATTGTGCGCTGCGTTTCGGTTGAAATGACACGTCGCTTCTGGCCGACTTTGTAGGTGAGGAAGAGCGCGATCGGCATCAGCGCGAATGAAAGCGCCGTCAATTCGACTGAAATGATCAGCATCGCCACGACTGTCGAGACAACGGTCGTCAGGTTGGAGACGATGCTTCCGGCGGTGTTGGTGACGACGCCCTGGACGCCGCCGACGTCGTTCGACAACCGCGACTGTATCTCGCCCGTCCGCGTCGTGGTGAAGAAGCGCATGGCCATGCCCTGCAGATGACTGTAGAGCCGCAGGCGGATATCGCGCATGACACGCTGGCCGATCAGGTTGCTGAAGTAGGTCTGGCCCACGCCGATCAGGCCGCCGATGATCGGAGCGAGGATCATCAGTCCGACATAGATCGTGAGCAACTGCATGTCGCCCTGCGGAATGGCATCATCGATGATGAGCTTCAGCAGGATCGGGTTGGCGAGACCAATGAACGACGAGGCGACGATTGCGACCAGCACGAACCCGATATGCCTGCGGTAAGGCCGAAATGTGCGAGCGACACGCCGCAGCGTCCGCGCGTCTTCAGCGCGGGTTCGCTTCGGCCTGTTCTCCGGGTCAGGGCCACCGAGCCGGCTCCCGCCCCGGCCGCCCATCGTATGATCTCTCAATCGATCGATTCTCCTCACCGTATTCTGTCAATTGAATTGTAAGCCGCGTATATTCGCCTGAAACCTCCCCGTTCGGGCAGTCAGGGGTCCGGCGTTCAGGCAGGCGGCTGATATCCCGTCACTTGCGACATTGGTTGTTCGGAGATAGTTCGAACGATGCCGTCGCGATTGACCTCGGCGCCAGGGCAGTCCTATGCAGGCACGACCGCGACTGGGACCGACATCCTGAGGATCGTTCCGGCTCCTGGCGCGCTGTCGATTCTGAGGGCGCCGCCGAGGCGTTCCGCTCGCTCGCGCATGCCGTGCAGGCCGAAGTGGTGCGACGGAGCCTTGCCGCGCCAGACTTCGACATCGAAACCGGGGCCAGCGTCTCGGACGACAATCGTCACGCACTCATCGATATGGACATCGATCCAGACCGGAACTCCGATCGCGTGCTTGCGGCAATTCGTCAACGACTCCTGAACAAAGCGGAAAAGCGCCGTTTCGACCTGCTTGTCGAGGAGCGGCATCGCCTCGGGAATCTGGATTTGTATGTCCGTTTCACACTCTTCTTCGTGTTCGAGGGCCAGTTGCCGAAGCGCCTCGGCAAGCGACATGTGCTCGAGTGGCGCCGCCCGCAGATCACGGACGGAACGGCGGGCTTCGTCGAGATTGACGCGAGCAAGCTCGATCGCGCGATCGACGCGGCGACGAGTGCGCGGCTCATCGGAGATCATTCCGGCCAGCGCCTCCAATTGCAGGA
>JBBECJ010000436.1:0-1621 GCA_040881885.1 Thermomicrobiales bacterium
TTGACGCTGACCGGCCCGGGAGGGTCGGGCAAGACACGGCTGGCGCTGGCTGTCGCGGAAACCGTCCAGGTCAACTTCTCTGACGGCGTCGTCTTCGTTTCGCTGGCCCCGGTCACCGATCCGGAACTCGTGCCGTCGGCGATCGCCTCGGCGCTTCGCTTCGCGCTGGCTTCTGACCGGCAACCAATCGAACAATTGGTCGATACGCTTCGCGAACGGAACATGCTGATGGTGCTCGACAACTTCGAGCAGGTTTCCGCCGCCGCGCCGCTGGTGGCCGATCTCCTTGCTGGATGTCCCCAACTCACCATCATCGTGACGAGCCGGGTGCCGCTGCGCCTGTCGTTCGAGCAGGTGTTCCCGGTCCCGCCACTCGCGTTGCCGGACGAGCACGGCAGGCTGGCGCTGGACGAGATCATGCGGAATCCGGCGGTGACGGTCTTCGTCCTGCGCGCGCAGGCGATCAATCCGTCGTTTCGAGTTACCGAGGGTAACGCGCGGGGAGTAGTGGACGTCTGCCGGCGACTCGACGGCCTGCCGCTGGCGATTGAGTTGGCGGCCGCGCGAATCGGTGTCTTCACTCCGCGTGCACTGGCTGATCGGATACAACGTAGGCTGCCTGCCCTGGCGCGCGGTCCGCGCGACGCTCCACTGCGCCAGCAGACGATCCACGACACGATCGTCTGGAGCTACGATCTGTTGAGCGAGGAACAGCGCGGCCTCTTCGCGCGTCTGTCGGTGTTCGCCGGTGGTTGGACGCTCGACGCCGCCGAGGCTGTCGCGCACGGCGCCGGCATTGATGTGCTGGAGACGCTCGCCGCGCTGATCGACCAGAGCCTTGTCCACCAGTCTGTCCAGCCGGATGACTCGACGCGTTACGGGATGCTGGAGACGATTCGCGAGTTCGGGAAGGATCGACTGGTCGAGGGTGGCAACGCTGCCGCGACGTTTGCACGCCACGCGGCGTACTTCACCGATCTCGCCGAGCGCTCCGAATCAGCCATGGTGACCGCTGACCAGACGATCTGGCTGCACCGTCTCACGATCGAGACTCACAACCTCCGGGTCGCATTGGCGTGGTCGGTAGAGGACGACCCCGTGCTGGGACTCCGCTTAACTGGTGCGCTCGGAATGTTCTGGCAGGTCAACGCGCACATGCGGGAGGGCGAGGGCTGGATCGAGAGCGCACTCGCCCGCAATGCTTCCGCGCCACTCCCGGTCAAGGCCAAGGCACTACGCAGAGTTGGAGATCTGGCTTGCTGGCAAGGGAAATACGAGCAGGCAGTCAAGTGCCAAGAAGAGGCGCTGGCACTGTATCGAGAGATTGGGGACGAAGGAGCGATTGGCCGCACACTGTTTGGCCTCGCGCGAACTGCCCAGTTCTCCGGTGACTTCGAGCGAGCGCACTCACTCTACGAGCAAAGCACGCGATTGCAGGAAAAGCTCGGGAACTGGTACGCGGTGGCGGGAGCGATCGGCAACCGCGGGAATATATACAGCCAGCAAGGCGACCTCGAACGCGCGCAGCAGCACCTTGAAGAGGCGCTGCGGCTGAGCCGCGAACACGGCTTCACTATTCAGGTGGCGATCTGGGCTCGAGACCTCGGCGAGGTCTTTCTGC
>JBBECJ010000437.1:0-1619 GCA_040881885.1 Thermomicrobiales bacterium
CAACGTGTCGCCCTGCTCCGGGCGCGCGTGTGTCGAGAAGGGCGACGTTGCGACGATCGCCCCTACGCGGTTGGGTGTATCGAGGGATGGCTCGTGTCCTGCGGGAAGATTTCGACGAATCCGTCGTTGCAACTACATAGACATAACCCGAAGAGCCCCGAACCGAGGGCCACGCCCTGCCTGGAGGCATCCCGTTGGAACCGAGACTGACCGGCATTCATCACGTCACGATGATCGCGAGCGATCCGCAGCGCAACCTGGACTTCTACACCGGCCTGTTTGGCCTGCGGCTGGTCAAGTTGACTGTGAATTTTGACGCTCCGAACGTCTACCACTTCTATTACGGCGATGGCCTGGGATCGCCAGGGACGATCCTGACCTTCTTCCCGTTCCCCGGCGCGCGTCCCGGCCGGCAGGGGGCGGGCCAGGTGGCAGTCACGGCGCTGGCGATCGCGCCGGCCTCACTCAGCTACTGGATCGACCGCCTGCTCGAGGCCGGAACTGCCTACGACGGCCCGATCGTGCGGGGCGAGACACGGGCGCTGTCACTCAAGGACCCGGACGGACTGCTGTTGGAACTGGTTACGGACGTCGGGGCCATACTTCAGGCGCCGTGGGAGCGCGGCCCCGTCCCGGTCGAGCACCAGATTCGTGGTGTGGCAGGTGTCAATCTCTGGGAGGATCCCGCCGAGCCGACGACTCAGTTTCTGACCGATATCCTCGGTTTTGGTCTAGCTGGTGAGCGGGACGACGGGCTGCGCTTCACGAGCAATGGCCAGTATGCGGACGTGCGGGAGGTTCGCGGCTTTTGGTCCGGCGTCGTCTCAGCCGGGACGGTCCATCACGTCGCCTGGCGAACGCCGGACGACGCGGAGCAGCTTGCCTGGCGCGAGAAGCTGGCGCCGGTCGCGCCGGATGTCACGGATGTCAGGGACCGGCACTACTTCAACTCGATCTACTTCCGCGAGCCAGGCGGCGTCCTGTTCGAGATCGCGACCGACACGCCGGGCTTTACGATTGACGAGTCGTCGGAGGAGCTTGGCACATCGCTCAAATTGCCGCCGCGCTACGAGGCGCAGCGGAGCCTGATTGAGGACACGTTGCCGAAGATCGTTCTCCCGAAAGGAGCGAGCTGATGAGCGCCGAACTGGGTTTCGTCCACCGCTGGGTTGCGGGTGACGCCGACGCGGCGCTGCCGACGCTGCTGCTGCTGCACGGCACCGGCGGCAACGAGAACGACCTGCTCAGCCTCGGATCGCTCTTGCTGCCGGGCGCGTCGGTTCTCTCGCCACGTGGCAAGGTCTCGGAGAACGGAGCGTCGCGTTTCTTCCGCCGGCTGGCCGAAGGCGTCTTCGATGTCGAGGACCTGATCGCGCGGACCTACGAGCTGGCCGATTTCGTCGGAGCGGCGGCGAAGCAGTACGGCTTCGACCCCGGCAACGTCGTCGCAGTCGGCTACTCGAACGGCGCGAACATCGCCTCAAGCATGCTGTTGCTGCGCCCCGGCACGCTGGCCGGCGCCGTCCTGCTGCGGCCGATGGTCCCGCTCGAGCCGGACAGCCCGCCCGACCTGTCCGGCACGCCGGTCTACCTCGGCGCCGGACGGCTGGATCCGATCG
>JBBECJ010000438.1:0-9838 GCA_040881885.1 Thermomicrobiales bacterium
CGATGACGAGCCACAAGATTGCCGGCATGTTTCTCTTCAGCGAGGGCTACGGCGGCTGCATCGCGGTCAACGCCAATCACCCGGATGAGAAGCAGCGCTCAACGGTAGCCCATGAGTACGCGCACTTCCTCACAAATGACCGGCACAAGCCCGAGATCACCGTACTCTCGTTCTACCAGCGCGCTCCGGAAGGCGAGCGCTTCGCCGAAGCATTCGCGCGCAATTTTCTGATGCCCGCCGCAGGACTCTCACGTCGCTTCCATGCCACGCGCCGGACGAAGGACAAGCCGATCACGCCTGCCGACGTGCTGACCCTGAGCCATCTGTATCGGGTCTCGTTCCAGACCATGATCTGGCGCCTCGAAGAATTGAAGCTGCTGCCGAATGGAACCTGGGATGATCTGCACAGCCGGGGATTCAAGCCCAATAAGGCGCGAGAGCTGTTGAATCTGCCCGCCCCCGCGCCCGAACGCTCGCTCCTCCCACTACGGTACGAAATGCTGGCAGCGCAAGCCTACATGCAGGAGTTAATCTCCGAGGGGCAACTCGCGCGACGGTTGGCAACGGATCGGGTCGGCGCGGTGCTGCGAGTCCGGCAGCTCACTGAGGAGAAGCAACTGTCGGAGGACGGCGAGTGGCGCCAGGCTGTTCTCGACCTGAACGCCGCGCTCGTTGGCGCTTCGTAGTCCACGGTAACGCCGATGCCGGAGCCGCCTCTCCTTCCCGCTGGCACGTTGCTCGACGCGTGCGCCGTGCTCAGCCTCTACGCGACCAGTCAGATGGCCGAGATCATCGGGGCGACACCGGGTCCGGTCGCCGTGTCCGACATGGTCCTCCAGGAGGCGCTGTACGTCCGACGAATCGTCAATGGCGTGTCCGAGCGGGAACCGATGGACCTGGCTCCGCTGGTTGCCTCGCGCGCCCTCGCTGTGATCGGCGCCGCGGACGAGGGCGAACTCCAGACGTTCATCGATCTCTCCGCCGGCCTTGACGACGGCGAGGCGATGACGGCGGCGCTCGCGATCCATCGGGCGTACGTGCTTGTGACGGACGACCGCAAGGCCGAGCGCCTCCTCGCAGGTCGAGTCCAACTCCGCGCGACCCTCGGCCTCGTCAAAGTCTGGGCCGACGCCGAGCAGGTCGATGACGGCACATTGCGAGCGGCGCTAACAAGCATCTACGAACGAGGGTACCAGCCGCCGAATCGGCATCCGCTGAAGGCGTGGTGGGACACCCTCCTGAGCGGTGGCTCGTCCATGCGATGAGCCATGAGCTATGAGCAAGCTGGTAGGAATGGATTTGGTCGCCACTCTGCCAATAGGCTGATAGCTAACGGCTCACCGGAAGCGCAACCGTAAACGTCGAGCCTTCGCCAACCGTCGAGCGCACGCGCACCTGGCCGCCGTGGGCTTCGGCGATCTGGCGGACGATCGAGAGGCCGAGGCCGGTCCCGCCGAGAGCCCGCGAGCGGCTGGTGTCGACGCGGTAGAAGCGCTCGAAGATGTGCGCCAGGTGTTCGGGCGGGATACCGATCCCGGTGTCGCTCACGGTCAGCTCGGCGACCGGCCCATGCCGGCGCAGCGCGAGAGTAACTGTCCCGCCGGCCGGTGTGTAGCGGACGGCGTTCTCGACCAGGTTCCAGATCAGCTGGCGCAACCGCTCCGGATCGCCGCGGACGACGATCGGATCGTTGGCCTCCAGCACGATCTCGCGCGTGCCGTCCTCGCGGGTCGCGATCAGGACGGCGTCCTCGGCGATGGCCGCCAGCAGCGCCTCAAGCGCGACATCCTCGTGCTGGATGGCGCTGTCGGAATCAGCGTCGGCCAGAAAGAGCAGATCCTGGACAAGGCGAGTCATCCGGTCAACCTCGTCAATCGACTCGCTGGCCGCCTCCTTGTGGTCGGCCGGCGGCAGGTCGTGGCTGAGCAGCTCCAGGTTGCCGCGCAGGACCATCAGTGGGTTGCGCAGCTCGTGGGAGGTGTCGGCGACCAGCGTCCGCTGGCGGTCAAGCAGCAGTTGCAGGCGATCGAGCAGGTCGTTGAAGGTCAGCGCGAGCCGTCCGATCTCGTCCTGCACCGCCGGCTCCGGCACCCTCCGGTCGAACTCGCCGGTCCGGGCAATCCCCGAGACGGTCTCGGTCAGCCGCTGGACCGGGCGCAGCGATTGTCGTGTCAGCCACCAGCTGCCGGCCAGACCGCTGACGAGCGCGATCGCCCCGCCGATAATCAGCAGCGAGCGCATTTCCGCCAGCGTCCGCTCGGTCGTGCGCATCGACTCGCCGAGCTGGATAACGGCCCGCACCTCACCGCCGAGCCGCAACGGCCGGTAGAGCAGCCGGACGCTCGTGCCGCCGACCGTGGCCGTCCTGGCGATCGAGCGGCCCTGGACCGCCCGATCGACGGCGTCAGTGTCGTTCGGAAACCGGGCGGCGGCGTTGGACGACGCGGCGATCGTCTGGCCGTCGAGCGTCAGGACACGCAGGTGGATGCCGGGCGCCGTCAATTCCTGGCCCGGCGAGGTCGCCGAGAGGACGAAGATGTCGGCTGAGAGGCGCTCGGACGACAGATCCCGGTTGCCGCTGATGATCAGCGCCCGCTCGACCTGCGTCGCCCGGTCACGCAACGCCTTGTCGATCTCATCTTCGAGCGCTCCGCGCAGCACGACATAGAGCGCCGCCTCCAGTAACGCCAGCGCGAGAAGGAAGAGGATCGCGTAGCCGAGCGCCAGCCGCAGGCGAAGCGACACGTCAGCGAGCCGTCGCCTGGCGCAGGCTGTAGCCGACCCCGCGAATAGTCTGGATCAGGCGTGGCTCGCCGGCCTCCTCGAGCTTTTCGCGCAGGCGCTTGATATGTACATCGATCACGTTCGACTCGGGGAAGATCGTGTCGCCCCAGACGGCGTCGTGGATACGGTCGCGCGAGAGCACCTGGCGCGGATGACGCAGTAGATATTCGAGCAGCTGGTACTCAGTCAGCGTCAGGTCTATCGACCGGTCGCCGCGCAGCGTCTCGTGGGTAACGGGATTCAGGCTGAGGTCGGCGAAGGTCAGCGCCTCCGGCTGCTCGGCGCCGCTCGAACGGCGCAACAGGGCGCGGATGCGCGCCAGCAGCTCGTCGAAGGCGAACGGCTTGATCAGATAATCGTCGGCTCCGGCGTCCAGCCCGGCCACACGGTCGGGGATCCGGTCGCGCGCCGTCAGCAGCAGGATCGGCAGCCGCGGCTCGGCGGCGCGCAGGCGGCGGCAGACCTCGAGGCCGTCGATGCCCGGCAACCCGACATCGAGAATAACGACATCCGGCAGCCCGTCGAGCGTTTTCTCAAGCGCCAGCTCGCCGCTTTCGGCCGTGTTCACGTCGTAGCCGGCGAAGATCAGGCCACGGCGCATCATGCTGAGGATGCGCGGGTCGTCATCCACGACGAGCACCTGTTCAGCCATATCACCCCATCGTCATATGCGACTATCAACCGTTCATCAGAATGTCATCTTGCCGTCATCGGGGTGTCAGGGCCACGCCCTATAGTTTGAACCGTCCGCCTGCACGCCGCTGTGAGTCCGCGTGGTTTTTCAGACCACCAAAGTATAGCGGCACAGATCGTGCGAGCAGCGGGTGAAGGAATTCGACAGGACAATAGGCTGGAGCCTCTGGATCCCCCTCAATCGATCGACCTCGATCGTATCGCGGACGATTGGCCGGAGAATTCCTGAGCCGGTTGATGACTCCGCGAATGGCCCGGCGGGCGCCGTCCCCTCCGTGGCCGCAACGCCTACCGGAGACGGCATCTACAGAAATCCTCAAACTCCATGCCTATCTTGTCCGAAACATGCGAGCGAGGTGTTGGGAAACCAGCACCTCGCGATCGTGTGCCCATCGATAGGGATTAGGTGATAGGTTTTAGGGGGCAGGAGTTTGCCCAGTCCGGATCACATTCTTGTCTCCTATCCCCTGTAATCTGTAACCTGGCGTGAAGGAGACCTCGACACCTCTATGTTCGAAATCGCGCTAAATCTCGTCATTGTGCTCTTGCTCGTCGCAGCGAACGGATTCTTCGTCGCATGCGAGTTCTCCCTCGTCAGCGTCCGCAAGACGCGCATTGACGAATTGGTCTCTGAGGGCAACCGCCGGGCACGCGTCGTCAAGCGGTCGCTGGGCGACCTTGACTCATACATCGCCGCGACCCAACTTGGCATCACGATGTCGAGTATCGGACTCGGCTGGGTCGGCGAGCCGGTCCTGGCGCGGCTGCTCGATCCGGTGCTCGACGCCTGGATCCCGAGCGGCTGGCAGGAAACCATCGTCAACACGCACACGTTCGCCTTCATCATCGCCTTCTCGATCATCACCGTCCTGCACATCGTCTTTGGCGAGCTGGCGCCGAAGACGATCGCGCTGCAACGCTCGGAATCGACCTCGCTCTGGGTCGCGGCGCCGCTCGAGCTGTTCCTGCGCATCTTCAGGCCAATCATCTTCGTGATGAACGGCATGGGCCGGGCGGTCGTCCGCTTGATCGGTCTCGAAGCCGCCTCCGGCCACGCCCTCGTCCACTCCGAGGCGGAGTTGCGCATGCTCGTCACTGCCAGCACCCAGGGCGGCCTGCTGGACGAGTCCGAGCAGGAGATCATCGACCGCGCCTTCGTCTTCCATGACGACACCGCCGTCGATGTCATGCTGCCGCGGACCGAGATCATCGGCCTGCCGCTCGACGCCGACGCCGCCGATGTCCAGCATGTGCTCCAGGAGCACCGGCTCGAACGCTACCCGGTCTGGGAGGGTGACTCCGACCATATCACCGGCGTCCTGCATGCCCGCGACGCGCTGGCGGTCCTGGCGACCGGCGGTCAGATCGACCTGCAACAGCTCATCCGGCCGATCCTCCAGGTGCCGACCTCGCTGCCGCTCGACCGGCTGATCGACGCCATGCGCGAAGCGCGCTCGCACATCGCGCTCGCCGTCGATGAGTTTGGCGGAACGGCCGGTGTGATCGAGCTGGAGCGCGTCATCGAGCGGCTGGTCGGCCCGCTGCCGGACGAGTTCACCCGCGCGCCGACCGCGGTCGACAGCGAGACGCACGAGCCAGGCATGGACGAGCAGCTCGACGGGCTGATGCTCGTCCAGGATGTCAACGAGACGTTCGGGCTGGAGCTGGATGAATCGAGCGCCCATACGATCGGCGGCCTCGTCTTCTACGAGCTCGGCCGGACGCCGCGCATCAACGACACTGTCGAGCTGGATGGCGCCCGGCTGACCGTCACCGACCTGGACGGCCTGCGCATCAGCGGCGTCCGCCTCGAACGAACATCGCCGCGCCCGACTGGCGACGACCGTGCCGAGGGCCGGCACTGATCGGTCCCGGCCAGGACACGCGAACGGGCACCCATAGCGGGCGCCCGTTCGTCGTCTGGCGTGTCGAGTGCGCGGGTTAGTTGTCGCCCTGGACAGTGACGTCAACGTGCAGGCGGTTGCCACCCTCGGCGACAGTCGTCTCGCCGTTGATGACGACTGGCAGACCATCTTCCCAGGTCAGCTCGCCGTTTGTGACAACGGTCACCTGGACCGGGACACCACCGGCCGGCAGATCGAGATCACCCAGTTCCCGCCCGTTGACCGGGACGTGGACACGAATACGAACATCGAATGAGCCGTCGGCGGCGACAGGAGCGCCTGTCGTCTGGAAGCGCACGTCCTCGCCGTGGCCGTTGAAGCCCTCATCGAGGAAGATGACCTCGCGCTCGACAGAGCCGGGCACAGTGATCTGGACAAAGACCGGGCCGTTGACGGCCGGCACATACTCCTCCGGGATGGCGACGAAAATCTGGACAGCCCTGCCGTTGAGCAGGACGACCGGGTCCTGCATACACCACTGCCGGCCGGCCGAAACCGGAGCGACAAGCAGGACGAGCGCGACGAGCGCCAGCGTGATCGAACCAGTGAGCCGCTTCATGTTCCAGCGTTCCCCTCATGTACTGAACAATCCAACGCTGGACACCATGAGAGAGCCATTCGGTAACGCAGCCGTCGTAGCGCGATGCGCCGTAGACCTGTCGCTGAGCACCTCCGGTGTGCGGCCCCGCCTTTCGACGAGTGTGCCGGTTCGTGACCCTCGGCTCAACTCAGTCCCGTGTCCGTAAGTCACGATAGACCGCGAGGAGCCCACCGGCCATGAACGCGAGGTACCGATGGACGTAGTACTTTCTGCGCCGTCGGGGCTGGGACCTCGGCTGGGAACGCCGAGCGCCCCACGCAACGGAAACACGCGCCACCATCGCCCGACGATCCCCACCCGGCCGACGAGTGGCAGCGCCCGTTCCAACCGGCTGGCGTGGGATGAGCGTACCCGGACGCGGGGACAATCCTCCCTGCGGCTGACGCCAACCTGTCAACGTCACTGGAGCAAACACGGGTTGATGGGGAGGCCGGTGGAAGACGGGTATCGACGCGGAGGATCATGAGGTCGTCGGCCGTCCGCTGGCCGTGAGTGTGTGGCATACGGACGTGTCGCCGGTGTCATGACAACATGAGCGCAACGGCTGGAGGGGGTTGGGTTCCCGGTCTGACGCCGTCAGGCCAGGAACCCAACGCTCTTGCCGAATTCAGATACCAGTACGCGCATCAGGGCGTGTTGCGCTGAAAAGATACTGGTTAAGGCTGAAGAAATATCCGCGCCCGGCATTCTGCCGATCGATATCGGCTAACCAGCTATCGACATCACGATCGTCAACGCCGGCGCGGCCACGCGCGAAGTTGGCCATCAAACCGATCAGGCCGTAGCCATACGTATCGGCATGATGCTCGGTGCTCAGAACCGGAACCAGCCTGGCGACAGTGCCCTTGAAGCCGGCCTGGCTGAGCAGGCTGGGCAAACGCTGTGGCAGCGTTCGATGAGCCAGGTGCTCATCCCAGGCGCGGTTGATCCGGGCGGTCAACTCAACATCGTCGGCATGAATAACGAGCGTGTCCCAGTCGGTGTCGATGATGACGAGCCGGCCGCCCGGCCGCAGGACGCGCCAGGCTTCCGCCAGTGCCTGCTCGATGCCGGCCACGTATTCGTAGACCTGCGACGCCACGACGAAGTCGAAGGCGCCATCTGGAAACGGCAGTGTTGCCGCGTCGCTCTGATGGAGGTCAATTCGATCTGACAGCCCCTGATCGAGCGCGCGTTGCTGTGTCATCGCAAGCATGGTCGGATTGTTGTCGACCGTCGCCACCCGGCCGGTCGGGCCAACCTGCCGCGCGAGCTCGCAAGCCAGAAAGCCGGGGCCGGGACCAATGTCGAGCCCGTTCTCGCCCGGCTGCGCCTGAACCGCATCCAGCGCAGCGCGACGCCGCGTCACCGCGTCCGGGGTCGCATAGATCGCTTCAAGCTTGCGCCCGACTTCCACGTCAAACGTCAGCGTTCCCTGCTGCGTCGCCATCGTTCGGACTCCCTTCCATCGTGTTGACTGCGTCCAACCGTTGCCAACACTGTAGGGAGAAACAACCGCCCCGCCATCGTGGCACACACGGAACGACGCCGACCGCTGCACGGAGAAACACGGAACCGCGCACGGAGAGATGGCGAGATCATGCGGAGTCGCCGGCCTCCTTCAGGCTGTCCCGTCGGTGCTGGAGTTCACGGATCCAGCCGCAAGCACCCACGCGATGATCTGGGCACGGGTCGTGTATCCGAGTTTCGAGAGGATGCTCCCAACATGAGTTTCAATCGTTCTCTTGCTGACAAACAGCGCGTCGGCAATCTCCCCGTTGGTCTTCCCCTGCGCGATCAATGTGGCTACTTCCTGCTCGCGGGCGCTTAATGCGCTGGTTGTCGGCTCCGCGGGGCGATGCAGCAACCCGGAATATGGACGCGGCAGCAGGCTGGCCGCCCGCAGCAGGAAGGCATCACGCACCGCGGCGACATCGATGCTGTCTGCCAGCGATTGGATGATGGCCTGCGCCGCGCGCAGTTCAGGTTCGGCATCGTCGCTACGACGCTGGCCGAGACACAGCTGGCCGAGCGCGAGGTGAGCTCGCCACAGCACCGGCCGCGTTCCCTGGCTGCCGGAGCAATCGATGGCGGCGCGGAACGCACGTTCCGCGTCCGCGGGACGCCCCAACCCAGCCAGCGCGTTACCCCGCAGCAGGGCTAGCCGAGGAACGGCAGACTGTCCATCGCCTGCGGTGTTTCTGGTGGTTGCCATCAATCGGTCAGCGATCGTGAGCGCCAGATCCGGCTCCTCACGCGCCAGCGCAAGCTCGGCTCTGGCATGCCAGCATGGTCGCTGCCCAAGCGTTTCAAATGGCGCATCCTGGTCAAGAACGTCATCAAGCGCTCGTTCAGCCCGCGCGAGCTGATTGTCAGCGATCCAGGCTGAAGCCAGCAATCCAGCGACCGATCGGAGCCGGTAGAGCGAGCCGAGTTCTCGAGCAACCGCGAAGGCGTCCTCAAGCTGCTCAATGGCCTCCGGCAAGGCGAGCAGATCGAGATAGAGCCCTCCCAGCACATGCTGAGCCTGAGCGATCCAGGCACGATGGTCAATCTCGGAGGCGATCGAATGCGCGGACTGGACAAGCGTCAACGCCCGTCCGTACTCGCCGCGCATACCGAGGTGTGAGCCCAGGATGGTCTGGACAAAGGACTCGCCGCCCCTCCAGCCAATCTCGGCCGCGAGCGCCCATCCACGCTCTGCTTCTCTGACCGCCTCGGTTGATGGGATGGCCGCCATGACGGTGTTGCCATGCAGGATGCCGCCGCAAACGGCGAGTGCCCCCAGGCTGGAGGCAAGCTCGCGCCGTTGATCGAGCGCTTCCCAACGCTTGACAGCCTGCCGGTAGCAGTCGACTGCCCGCGCCAAATCGCTGTCCATAATCGCCGTAATACCCAGGAGGTCGAGGGTTGCCGCGACACCGCGCTCGTCACCACGGAGCTGGAAGATCGACAGCGCCTCGTCATGGAAACGTTGCCCTTCTTTCGGCTGGTCGGCGTTTGCGTGCCAGTTTCCCAGCCGGTTCAGGCTGTGGCCCAACATGGCCGGCTGGTCGATTGCCCGCGCCAGATCGAGCGCCTGCTGGTAGTAGTCACGGCTGTGTTCGAATTCTCTTCCCGTCCACAACATTCCCAGGTCGTGAAGCGTCTGCCACTCGGTTTCCTGGTCATCCGCAGCGCGAGCCTGCTCGAGCGCCGCCGCATAATCCCGCTCTGCGGCCTGGAATTCACCGATCCATTCGTACGCCTGAGCGCGTCGGCGCACGACGGCCGCCGGCGCCGGAATGCGCAACTGTCGCGCCGCTTCCAGCGCGTGGCTGAGTTGCTCAATCGCCGCTCGCGGCGCGTAGAGCGTCATCGCCCGTTCGCCCGCCCGCTGCGCGTACGCCAGCGTCTGCTCCCAGCCCCCTGCCTGATAGAAATGATGGGCGAGGTCCGTCAGGTAGGAGTCGGGCGCGACGACGTGGCGTTCCAGAGCATCGGCAATCGCCTGGTGCATCGTTCGTCGCTCGCGCGCCAGCAGACCGGCATAGATCGTCTGCCGGGTTAACGCGTGACGACAGGCAAAACGGTCGTTCGTGTCTTCGATCAACAAGCCGCCCGCAATGAGCTCCTTGAGCAACTCAATGAGCTGCCGTTCGTCCAGTTGGGTCAACGTCTGGAGCAGTGAGAAGTCAAAGCGTCGCCCGATAACCGCCGCAAGCCGCAGGAGACCTCGCGCCGCCTCGGTCAATCGCTCGGCGCGTTGCAGTACCGCGTCCTGCACACTGCGCGGAATACTGAACTCTCCCAGTGGTTTGCGGTCCCAGTCGCCATTCCGGTAGAAGATGTCACCAGCCGCGATCAGAGATGTCAGAACCTCCTCGATGAAGAACGA
>JBBECJ010000439.1:0-1611 GCA_040881885.1 Thermomicrobiales bacterium
GGACGATGTCGTCGGCGTGCGAGTCGTCCTTGGCGAAGATGAGCGTCTTCGGGACTTCCGTCCGGCCAGGGAAGATCTCGGTGAAGAGCCGGTCGCGGAAGGTCTGGACCACCGTCCGGATCTGCCCCATCGAGACGACCGAGCGGTCGAGCGCGTTGGCGCCGTAGGCCAGCTCCTCGTCGAGCAGCTCCCAGCGCATCTTGCGTGTCAGCCGGTCGCGCTTGTCGATCTGGACGCCGGCCTCGACGCTGCCGCCCTCCTCGGTGATCTTCGTGCTGATGCGGTAAACCATGTGATCGACGTTGACGCGGTCGATGACGGCCTGCTGGTGGCTGTACTCCATGACCAGGTTCTGGTTGAAGAAGCCGAAGGTCTGCTTGCTGGGCGTGGCCGTCAACCCGATCAGGTACGCGTCGAAATACTCCAGCACCTGCCGCCAGAGGTTGTAGATTGAGCGGTGGCACTCGTCGGTGAAGATGATGTCGAACAGCTCGATCGGGATGGCCGGGTTGTAGCCGATCTCGACCGGCGCCGGCATGACCCCGGCCAGCGAGTCGAACGCGCTCAGCTCCTCAAGCTCCGGATCGAGCTCCTCCTCGCCACGCAGCATCGAGTACAGCCGCTGAATAGTCGTGATGACGACCCGCGCGACCGGGTCGATCCGGTTGCTGGTCAGCAGTTGGACGTTGTAGAGCTCATGGAACTTGCGGTTGTCATCCGGCGGCGAATAGGCCTGAAACTCCTTCAGCGCCTGCTTGCCGAGGTTGGCGCGATCGACCAGGAACAGCACCCGCTCGGCCCCGCCGAACTTGATCAGCCGGTAGGCGCTGGTGATGGCCGTGAAGGTCTTGCCGCTGCCGGTCGCCATCTGGATCAGCGAGCGCGGCCGGTCCTCGCGCAACGACCGCTCCAGGTTCCCAACCGCCGTCAACTGCGCCGGCCAGAGGCCATTCGGATTGACCGGCGGCATCGCCTGAAGCCCCTGCCGCAACGTCGCCCGGTGCAGGTACGGGAAGCTGGCTTCAGCCGCCAGCGTCCCGCCGCTCGCTTCCGGCGCGGCCAACGACAGCCAGCGCCCCAGCGTCTCGGGCTGGTGGAAGGCGAACACGCGCCGGCTGCGCGGTTCCGGGTCGAGCCGGTTGGTGAAGAACGTTTCGGCGCCGGTGCTCTCATACAGGAAGGGCAGCGGCCGGACAGGCGCGTCGACGAACGGCGGCACGCCGGCTGAGTACCTTTCCGACTGTGTCTCGACACCGGCCAGCGCGAAGCCCTGCTTCTTGGCCTCGATCGCGCCGACCGCCTGGCCGTCAACGAACAGCAGGTAGTCGGCGAAGCCGTGTCCACCCGCCAGACTGTACTCGCGCACGGCGACACCACAGCCAGCGTACAGGTTGATGGCGGGATAATCCTGCAACACCCACCCAGCCGCCGCCAGCGCGTCATCGATAATCTGACGGGCTACGCTCTCCGGCTTCAGCATCACATAACTATTGTCTCATACGAGCCGTGACGCGTGATGCGTGACGCGTGACGCGTGTCGTTCCCGGTAGGGGCCGATCCTGTATCGGCCCACGCCGTGAGGCGTCCGCTCGAAACACGGTTGTTCCCACA
>JBBECJ010000440.1:0-9783 GCA_040881885.1 Thermomicrobiales bacterium
TGAGGATGGCAGGGAAGAGGATTGAGGGGATTTTCGCGCCGGTCGCGACACTCTTCGATAGCGATGGAGAGCTTGACCTGGCGAAGTATCGCAAGAACATGGAGTGGTACTGCTCGTCGCCGCTGGATGGCGTCGTCGTGATGGGGTCGAACGGCGAGTACGCTTCGCTCGACACCGACGAAAAGCTGCGGCTGATCGAGGCTGGAACGGAAGCAATCGCCGGCCGGAAGAAGGTGCTGGTTGGAGCCGGCGTTGAGTCAACGCGCGGGACGATCCGGTTGACGCTGGCGGCGGCCGAGATGGGCGCTGACTATGCGTTGATCGTGACGCCGTACTACTACCGGCCGCGCTACGACAAAGCGGCCTTCCTGCGGCACTACCAGACGGTCGCCGAAGCGTCGCCGATTCCGGTGTTGGTCTACATCATGACGGCCTACACGGGCGTCGATCTGCCGTCGGCGGTCGTGGCCGAGCTGTCGCGGCACCCGAACATCGTCGGCGTGAAGGACAGCGCCGGCAACGCCGTCAAGTTCGCGGAGATGGTGGCTGAGTCCGAGGAGGGATTCTCGGTCCTGGCCGGCTCGGCCAACTTCCTGTATCCGGCGTTGTGCCTCGGCGCGGCCGGCGGGATTCTGGCGCTGGCCGATGTCGCGCCGCGCGAGTGCGTCGAGATGCGCGACCTGTTCGCGGCCGGTGACCACGAGCGCGCCAGGGCGGCGCAGTTCAACCTGCTGGCGCCGAACGCGGCTGTGACGACCCGCTTCGGGATCGCCGGGCTCAAGACGGCGCTCGAGATGGTTGGGTTGGAGACGAGCGATCCGCGCCCGCCGATGCTGCCGTCCAGCGAGGCGGAGCGGACCGAGGTTCGGGCGATCCTGGAACGTTCCGGAATCCTTGCCAGAGTTTGAGGCGCTGGCGCACCCGATCCGGATCGGACTGCTGGCCGACACGCACCGGCGCAACCCGAAGCGCGGGTTGCCACAGGGGTTGCTCGATGCGCTGGCAGGCAGCGAACTGATCATCCACGCCGGCGACATCAGTGAACGTTGGGTGCTGGAGATACTTGAACAGATCGCGCCTGTCCGAGCTGTCGTTGGCAACAACGACTCGTTCGAACTGCTCCGCGAGCTGCCCGAGGAGCGATTCTTCGTGTCAGGCAGGCACAGGATCGGGCTGTTGCATGGCTACAGCGACATGGCGACCAGAGCGGTGACGGCCAAGGCCTGGACGCTGGACCGGATGCGAGGCGTCGTTGATTGCGCAGTCTATGGGCACAGCCATCAACCTGAGATTGCCCAGCGCGACGGGTTGTTGATGGTGAATCCCGGCTCGCCGACCGACTTCAGGTGGGCAAAAGGGCCGACGTGCGGCATCCTTGATGTAGGCGAGGTACTTCGGGCGCGATTGATCGATCTGTCTGCGACAGCCGGCGCGCGCTAACCGAATACCGCGAAACGAACCCGCGTAGCGAACGGTCAACGAGAGGGCCGTTTGACGCGGTTTTCGTGTTGCGTTCCACTTGCGGGGCGAACTATAATAACGAATGCGTTCCGCCGACGGTTTCGCATAACATCGCATTGAGAAGGCGCTGTCGCGCACTGCTCGGCAAATCTGACGCGCGAGGATGGTATATGGACCGTAGTGACTTTGACGAAGCCGCGACCCGCTTGCAGGGCAGCGTCGGCTTCAAGGACGACGAGGCGGCTGACGAGGTCGGGCGCTCACTGATGGAACAGCTACTGGCTGATCCAACCCACGACTATCGGACCCTGAAGTACGGTGATGTCATCGACGGCACCGTCATGCATGTCGATCGGGACGAGATCCTGGTTGACATCGGGTCCAAGTCCGAGGGTGTGATTCCGGCGCGAGAGTTCTCGACGCTGGACGATCAGGAGCGGAAGTCGATGGGCGTCGGCGACCAGTTGCTGGTCTTCGTCGTGCAGCCCGAGAACTCCGACGGTCACGCAGTCGTCTCGATCGACCGCGCGCGCCAGGAGAAGAGCTGGCGGATCCTGCAGGAGCAGTACGAGGGTGGCCTCGTGATCGCCGCTGAGGTTGTCAACTACAACAAGGGCGGGCTGCTGGTGAACCTCGACGGCGTGCGTGGCTTCGTGCCCGCGTCGCAAGTCACCGAGATTCGTGGCGGTGATGACGCTCAGAAGCAGGCCGATATGGCCCGCCTGATTGGCAACAGCCTCCAGCTCAAGATTATTGAAATCAATCGCCACCGCAACCGGCTGATCCTCTCAGAGCGCCAGGCACTCCAGGAGCGGCGTGACGAGATGAAGGAGAAGCTGATCGAGCAGTTGCGTGAGGGTGAGGTCCGTCAGGGGCGTGTCTCAAGCATCTGCGACTTCGGCGCCTTCGTCGATGTCGGCGGCGCTGACGGGCTGGTCCACCTGTCGGAGCTTTCCTGGAGCCGCGTCCGGCACCCAAGCGAGGTGCTGCATGTCGGTCAGGAAGTCGATGTCTTCGTACTTGGCATCAACGCCGAGGAGAAGAAGATCGCGCTCTCGATCAAGCGCACCCAGGCCGAGCCGTGGAGCCGGGTGGCCGCCAAGTACGACGTCAACCAGCTCGTGGTTGGCACGGTGACGCAGCTTGCCAACTTCGGCGCATTCGCGAGGATCGAGGACGGCATCGAGGGTCTGGTGCACGTCTCGGAGCTCTCCGATGCGCGCATCTCGCACCCGCGCCAACTGGTGTCCGAGGGTCAGGACCTGTTGCTGAGGATCATCCGGATCGATCCGCAGCGGCGCCGGATGGGCCTGAGCCTGCGGCGCGCGCTCGAAGCGACCGACGAGGAAGTGCTCGAGGCGCTCGATCAAGTCGCGGTCGAACTGAAAGAGCGGCTACTGGCCCTTGAGGTCGAGCCGGACCCGGACGCCGAGGATGAGCCAGAACGGATTCCGGCGCCGGCCGCGATCGCTGCCGACACCGAGCCGGATGTCGAAGTCGAATCGGCTCCTGCGCCGGTGGCTGAAGTTGAAGAGTCCAACGCAATGACCGAGGCGTTTGCCGCGGCCGAGGCCAACGTTACTCCGGCCGACGAAGTCACAGCGTCCGAGCCGGCGGCCGTCGCTGACGAGCCGGAACCACCCGTTGATGTCGCGGTGGAAGTTGAGGCCGCCACCGAGTCGGCTGTCGAAACTGAAACGGCGGTCGAGACCGAAGCCGAGACTGAGGTAGCGGCTGTCGCCGAGGAAACGTCCGACGCGACGCCGGTTGACGTTGAAACGGAGGCCGGCGCAGAAGCGGAAGTAGATGCCGAGCCGGTTCAGCCGGAAGTCGCGCCTGCGAAGCAGACAGGCGACGTGCGGATCGAGAAGGTGCTTTCCAACCCGGCCGACGAGCCTGGCGCGAAGCACGAGTATGTTGACATCACCAACCACGACAGTGACCCGATTGAGCTTGAAGGCTGGCGGCTGACCGATAGTATCGACACCAGCTACACCTTCCCGGCGTTCGTGCTTGAACCAGGCGCGACGGTTAGGCTACATGTCTCACGCGGGAAGGCCAAGCCGAACGACCTGTACTGGGGCCGGACGAGCGCGGTCTGGAACAACGAGGGCGACACCGCGAATCTCTACGATGCCAGCGGCACGCTGGTTCACACCCTTGAGGTTCCGGCAAGTGTCGCAGCCGGCGCCGCTGCCGAGGCAGCCGGTCGCGGGCGCTGACCCGGAGCCCGAGGCGAGCACTACTCCAGACAGCAACACGGAGGGCGACGCAATCGCGGCGTCCGCCGCGGACGATGACGCCGAGAAGAGGACGAGCTAACGTTTGCTCCCGCCGGCCATCAGCTTCCAGTAACGTTCAACGAGTCAGTGGCGGCCGGAACATTGTTCCGGCCGCTGGTGATATAACCAGGACATACCGGTGTGAATACTCCGCCAATGATGGCCGGGGACTTGCGCTCGCATCACACCGGCAGTACGCTCTAGGCAGGCAGCCACCGTAGTACGGCCCACGCCAGGCGTTTGGGCATCGTGCCCTCCCCAAGTCTCGCGCGGCCGTCGGAGAAACCAGATGGCAGATAAATTTGAGAAGTTCACCGAGCGAGCGCGCAAAGTCCTGACACTCGCGCAGGAAGAAGCGCAACGCTTCAACCATAACTACATCGGCACCGAGCACCTGTTGCTCGGTCTGGTGCGGGAGGGTGATGGCGTCGCCGCGCGCGTGTTGAGCAACATGGGGGTCCAACTCCCGAAGGTGCGCTCAGCAGTCGAGTTCATCATTGGCCGCGGTGAGTCGGTCATCATGGGCGAGATCGGCCTGACGCCGCGCGCTAAAAAGGTGATCGAGTTGGCCGTCGATGAGGCGCGCCGGCTGAACCATCACTACATCGGGACCGAGCACCTGCTGCTGGGCCTGGTGCGTGAGGGCGAAGGAATCGCGGCCGGCGTGCTGGAGAGTCTGGGCGTCAACCTTGAGAAGGTGCGCGCGCAGGTGATGCAGGTCGTCAGCCAGAACGCCGGTTACCAGCAATCCAAGCAAGCGACCAAGACTCCCTACATGGACGCGCTCGGTTTCGACCTGACCGAGGCAGCGCGTCAGAACAAGCTTGATCCGGTCATCGGCCGGCAAAACGAGATCGAACGGGTTATGCAGATCCTGTCGCGCAAGACCAAGAACAACCCGGCGCTGATCGGTGAACCTGGCGTCGGTAAGACGGCCATCGTCGAAGGGCTGGCGCAGAAAATCATCGCCGGCGATGTGCCGGAGCTATTGCAGAACAAGCGGCTGGTCGCGTTGGACATTGGCGCCCTCGTCGCGGGGACGAAGTATCGTGGTGAATTCGAGGAGCGACTGAAGAAGATCGTCGCCGAGGTCAAGGAAACCGGCGCGATCCTGTTCATCGACGAGCTACACACATTGGTCGGCGCCGGCGCGGCTGAAGGCGCCGTCGATGCCGCAAACATCCTCAAGCCGGCGCTCTCGCGGGGCGAGGTACAGACGATCGGCGCGACGACGTTGGACGAGTATCGCAAGTACATCGAGCGCGACGCGGCGCTGGAGCGGCGCTTTCAACCAATCCAGGTTCCGGAGCCAAACGTCGATGAGACGATTCAAATTCTGTTCGGCATCCGCGAACGCTACGAAGAGCACCACAAGCTCAAGATCACTGACGAGTCGATCACAGCCGCCGCACACTTCGCGGCTCGCTACGTCACCGACCGGTTCATGCCCGACAAGGCTATCGACCTGATCGACGAAGCATCGTCGCGCGTGCGCATGTACCGATCCGCATCGCCGCCGAGTCTGAAGGAGGCCATGCGCGGGATGGAGAGCCTCCAGCGCGAGCTCGACGCGGCAGTGGCCGGCCAGGAATTCGAATTGGCGGCGGACCTGCGTGACCGTGAGCGTAAGCTGCGGATGCGGATCGCCGAACTTGAGAAGGACTGGAAGGAAGAGCAGGGCAGCGACATGCCTGAGGTGTCCGAAGAGGACATCGCTCAGGTCGTGTCGATGTGGACTGGCATCCCGCTGACGCGGCTGGCCGCCGAGGAATCGGAACGGCTGCTGCACATGGAGGCGGCGCTGCACGAGCGAATCGTCGGCCAGGACGAGGCGATCTCAACGATGGCGAAGGCTGTCCGTCGCGCACGCGCCGGTCTGAAGGACCCGCGCCGTCCGATCGGCTCATTCATCTTCCTCGGTCCGACCGGCGTCGGCAAGACGCTGCTGGCGCGGGCGCTGGCGGAGTTCATGTTCGGCTCCGAGGACGCGCTGATCAAGATCGACATGAGCGAGTTCATGGAGCGGCACTCTGTCTCGCGACTGGTCGGAGCGCCTCCGGGCTACGTCGGCTATGAAGAGGGCGGCCAGCTCACGGAGGCCGTTCGCCGCAAGAGCTACTCGGTCATCCTGCTGGACGAGATTGAGAAGGCGCATCCAGAAGCCTTCAACATGCTGCTCCAGATCCTGGAGGACGGTAACCTGGCCGACGCCAAGGGACGCCGGGTTGATTTCCGCAACACGATCATCATCATGACGTCGAACGTCGGCGCCGACCAAATCACGAGCGATAAGCAATTCGGCTTCCAAGCATCGGTCGAAGGCGCAAAGAAGCGACAGCAGGACTACGAGCAGATGAAGGAGCGTGTCCTCGGCCAACTCAAGCAGACCTTCCGGCCCGAGTTCCTGAACCGGATCGATGGCATGATCGTATTCCACGCGCTGACGAATGAAGAGATCCGCAACATCGTCAACCTGGAACTGGTCCGCATCCGGACGCAGCTACAGGAGCAGGAGATCACGCTCGAAGTCACCGAGGCGGCGATGGATCTGCTTGGTGAGCGCGGCTACGACCGGCAGTACGGAGCACGTCCGCTACGCCGGATCATCCAGAACCTGATCGAAGACCCGATGGCCGAGGCACTTCTCGAGGGCCGCTACAAGGCTGGGCAGAAGATTGTCGTCGATGTCGAGGATGATCTGCTGCGGATCATCCCAGCCGAAACGTTGGCGACGGTGTCGTAGGTCGCGATCACAGTTAGACTGACCACGACGGGGACGCGCAGGCGTCCCCGTCATTCGTTCCAGCCAGAAAGCACGAACGTGGCGAAGACACGAACAAAATACGTCTGCCAGCAATGCGGGTTGGAGAGTCCGGCTTTTTACGGGCGCTGCCCCGACTGCGGGACGTGGGGATCGCTGGTGGAGACGATCGAGCCGAAGTCCGCGCCCGCGCCCGGCAGGCGCGCCGTAGTCGCGACCGCAGCCACCCCCGAACCGCTCAAGACGGTCAAGAGCGCCGACATCGCCCGCCGGCCGGTGCCGATCCAGGAGTTCTCGCGCGTGCTCGGTGGTGGTGTCGTGCCGGGATCGCTGGTGCTGGTTGGAGGAGATCCCGGGATCGGCAAATCGACGCTGTTGTTGCAGGTGGCGGCGGGGCTGGCGAGCGAGACGGCGCCGGTCCTGTATGTGACGGCTGAAGAATCAGCTCAACAGATCAAGATGCGCGCGGACCGACTGGCGGTCGCGCTCGACGGGCTGTTCGTTTTGCCGGAGACGAACATTGACACGGTGCTGGCGTCCGCCGAACAACTCCGGCCATCGACGATTGTGATCGACTCGATTCAGACGGTCTACACCGACGAGATAACGTCAGCAGCCGGCAGCGTCAGCCAGGTGCGCGAATGCACGGCCCGGCTGATGGCGTTCGCGAAGCCACGCGATGTCGCGATCTTCATCGTCGGCCATGTGACCAAAGAGGGCGCCATAGCCGGACCGCGTGTGTTGGAGCATATGGTGGACGCGGTGCTCTATCTCGAAGGCGAACGGTTCCATCAGTATCGAATCCTGCGCGGTGTCAAGAACCGCTTCGGCTCGACCGACGAGGTTGGGGTCTTCGAGATGGTCGAGGCCGGCATGCGCGAGGTGCGCAACCCGAGCGAGGCGTTCCTGCAGGAGAGGGCCGGAAACGCCGCCGGCTCGACGGTGACGGTCACGATGGAAGGCACGCGCCCGATCCTGGTCGAGGTGCAAGGGCTGACTTCAACGAGCGCCTACGGGACGGCCAGGCGGACGGCGAACGGGTTTGACCTGAACCGCTTGCAAATGTTGATCGCTGTCCTTACGAAGCGGGTCGGGATTGGCCTGGCCGACCAGGACGTCTACGTCAACGTCGTCGGAGGGTTACGTCTGTCGGAGCCGGCAGTCGATCTGGGCGTCGCGCTGGCGATAACGTCCAGCTTCCGCGAGACACGCGTGAGCCAGCATCTGGTGGCGTTGGGCGAAGTCGGTCTCTCCGGCGAATTGCGCTCGGTGGCCCAACTCGAACGCAGACTTCAGGAATCGGTCAACCTCGGCTTCAAAGAAGCACTGGTTCCAGCAACGCTTGGTCGAGGGATGGCCCGCCCTCCGGATGGACTGACATTGACGAGGGTTTCGTCGCTGCATGAGGCGATCGAGGCGGCGCTAGGTCGATGACGGCGGGTTGACCAACAGCAAGAGTTCGTCCACGAGACGCGCCGCAGGGTCGTGCGCGGCGGCGTGCGAGGCTGCGGCGCGCATGATTGCGAGCCGTTCGGGTGACGCAACGAGGTCCGCGACGACCGAGGCAAGGCGCGTGGGTGTGAGGTCGGTCTGCGCGAGCAGGATCGCGGCGCCGGCGTCGGCGAGGTAGAGTGCATTCTGGCGTTGCTCTTCGGCTCCGGGGAGCGGGATGAGAATCGAAGGCAGCCCGACAGCGGCCAGTTCGGCGATTGTGCCGGCTCCGGCGCGGCCGATGACGAGTGTCGCGGAGGCGAAGACGTCGCCGATCTCGTGGCCGACGCGTTCGACGACGAAGTAGCGAGCGCGCAACTCAGGCCGGAGCCGGTCGGCGCGGTTATTGAGCGCGTCGATGTCGTTGTGTGACGAGCGCGGCCCGCACTGGTGCAGGATCTGGACGCGCGGCAGCAGATCCGGCAGTGCGTCGCTGACGACCTGGTTGATCGAACGTGAACCCAGCGCGCCACCGGTGACGTAGACGGTCGGGAGTTCCGCGGAGAACCCGTACCGTTGTCGCGCCGACTGCGCATCGCCGCCGAAGATTGCCTCGCGAACGGGGTTGCCGGTGATGACAATCCGGGCGTTGGTCTTTCCGAGCGAGGCTCGTGAGCGTTCATATGACAGGGCGACCAGGTCGGCGAAGCGCGCGTTGATCTTCGTGGCGAGGCCAATGTAGGCCGTCTGCTCGTGGGTGACGGTCGGGATGCTAAGGCGCGCGCCGGCGATGACGACAGGTGTGCTGACGTAGCCACCGGTCGAAAAGATCAGGTCGGGCTGGACCGAGCGCAGAATTCGGCGCGCCTGGATGATCCCTATCGGAATCCGGGCGGCGTCGATGAGTGTTTGAGCAGACGGATAGCGCCGCAACTTGCCGACCTGGATTGAGTTGAAGGGGATGCCGAGCCGTTCGGCGGTCTCGCGCTCAAACCCACGCTTCGAGCCGATCCAGAGTGGCTCGATGGCAAGCCGCGAGCGGAGTTCCTCGATGATGGCAACTCCCGGCGAGACGTGCCCGCCGGTGCCGCCGCCGGCGACCACGATCCGCAGCGGCCGGTCGGCGCCGCCGATGGTAGACTCCAAACTCACGTGGCAACGCCTCCCGATCGCGTGCTGGCGGGCGGCACGCTCGAACAGATGCCAAGGAGTGTCACACAATCAGCCTACCCACTCAAAGCGTCTCCGCGCGATTCTCTGTGACGATCGGCGGATTCGCTCTTGTTCTCACGCTCATGTTTGACCAGCTATCCAAGTGGATCGTCTTCGAAACGCTTGGCCCGGATGGGTCACGGGATGTCGTCGAGATCATTCCGGGCTTGCTGCAGCTCACCTTCGTCCGCAACACTGGGTCAGCGTTCGGGCTGTTTCAAGGCAACTCGGAGATCCTGAAGGTGCTGGCAATCGGTGCGGTCGTCGCGCTGCTGGTCTATTACGTCCGCTCGGCGGCGCGCGACTGGGCGCTGTCGCTGGCGCTCGGGCTGCAACTCGGCGGGGCGCTCGGCAACATCATCGACCGTTTCATACACGGGTATGTCGTCGATTTCATCGACGTGCCGCGCTTCCCAACATTCAACGTCGCCGACTCGGCCATCACTGTCGGCGTTGTATTACTGATGTGGTCGCTGCTGTTCCGTGACAACCGGGCCGCGCAGGAGGACTCGCAGAATCAGCGAACCGACCAGGCGAGCGTCGTCGGAGACGACGCGTGAGCGCGCCCGACACATTCGTCGTCCGGCTGGAAGTCGCCGAGAGCGTCGACGCGACGCGGCTCGACCGGTTTGTGAC
>JBBECJ010000441.1:0-1606 GCA_040881885.1 Thermomicrobiales bacterium
TGCAACTCGCCTCGACATTTTCCCAGGACAGCACTGGCACGAGGCCGGCCCCTACTTTCGGCGCGTCCCGTCGGTGACCGATGTCAGTCACCAGGCTCCGTTCCGTAATCCGCCAACTCGTCCTCACCGAAGCCCCCCATCACCTCATCAAGACGATCCAGCCAATCTGGATCACCAGTCGAGAAGATGAAGAGGCTCGGCATGGGTGGAACCTGCCGTTGGTCTGGCCGGCATGATTCAACGACCGACTGTTGCGAGTCCGATGCGTCTCCGTCGCTCGGTTGTCGTGACGTATCGTTTTCCATGCGCTGGATTGTGCTAGTCCGAGAAGCGATCCGTCAGGCGTGAACTTGCGTTAGACTGCCGCAACCGTGTCGTTGCCTGATCGCGAAGGGAGCCAGCCATGCCTGCCAGGACGCATCATATTCAGCTTGATCCGTGGACGCCGCTGGGGCGGCAGGAGGGGGTCGGTCATAACCGTTGGCACGAGGACATCCCGCCGGTGCTGGAGGTCGAGCCGGGCGACCGGGTTGTCATCGACACGATGGACGCCTTCGACACCCAGGTCACGCGCGAGATGCGGCATGCCGACTGCGGCAGCCTCGACCTCGGGCCGGTCCACCCGCTGACCGGGCCGGTCTACGTCAAGGGAGCCGAGCCGGGCGATCTGCTTGAGATCCGGCTGCTGGATATCGAGGCCGATCCGTGGGGCAACCACGGCTACACCGCTCAGGTGCCAGGCTTCGGCTTCCTGCGCGACCTCTTTACCGAGCCATACCTGGTCCACTGGGACATCACCGGTGACTACGCCGAGTCGCCCGAGCTGCCGGGCGTGCGGATGCGCTACGGCGCCCATCCGGGTGTGATGGGACTAGCGCCGTCGAAGGAGCTGCGCGAGCGGATTCTGGAGCGCGAGGGAGCGCTGCTGGAGCGTGGTGGCGTCGTCCTGATGCCGGTGGCGGATGGCGCGCTGCCGGCCAATCTCGGAGACTCGGCGCTACGGACGGTCCCGCCGCGTGAGGTTGGCGGCAACATCGACATCAAGCAGATCACGCCGGGCGCGAGTGTCCTCCTGCCGGTCTACGTCGCCGGCGGGCTCTTCTCGACGGGCGATGTCCACTTCGCGATGGGCGACTGCGAAGCCTGCGGGACAGGAATTGAGATGCGTTCGCGGGTGCATGTCTCGTTCGCGCTCCACAAGGGCGAAGCCACGCGGCGCAACATCCGCTCGTTGCAGTTCTTCCGCGACACGTATTTCAACCAGCCCGAGCTGGCCGCGCCGAAGCGCTTCTACGCAACAACCGGCTTCTCCGTCACCGAGGAGGGCGAGAATCGCTCCGAGGATCTGACGCTGGCGGCTCGCAACGCGCTTCTGGCGATGATCGACTACCTCGGCGAACGCGGCTTCGACCGGCAGCAGGCCTACGCGATCTGTTCCGTCGCCGTCGATCTGCGTGTGTCACAGGTCGTCGATGTCCCGAACTTCATCGTCAGCGCGCTGCTGCCGCTGGACATCTTCCTCTAGCGCGTCAGTTGGTCAGTCGGTCAGTAGTCCGCCACGGTGATCTAGGCGGGTTGATCGTTGGAGAGGGACCGGATGTCCCCC
>JBBECJ010000442.1:0-1596 GCA_040881885.1 Thermomicrobiales bacterium
CGCCCACCAGTCGCCGACGTAGCCGTCAGCGAAGCGGGCGGCGGCGCCGGAACCAAACTGCGCCAACGGCTGCGAAACAGCGCCGGGGGCCAGTGGCGCAACCTGCCTGGCGCGCAACGCGTCTCGCACGGTCAGCACCGTATGCGCGAAGGTCGCCGACGGGTCGCTGGTTGCGCCGTGATAGGCGGCCAACGCTTGACGTTCATCGCCGGAGTCGGCCAGCAGCCGCGCCAGCTCCACCGCGCCGGCCATGGCGTTGGCGGCCGGATCGTCGCTCGCCGGGGCGATCTGTGATGGAACACCGAGCAGCCCGCGCCGTCCGCTCGCGCTCTGGAGGAACGGGTCGCCGGCCGAGGCGACCTCGGAAAGCGCGGCCAGCAGGTACGGATCGATCCCGGCCGTCAGGGCCGCCGTGACAAGCTCCTCGCCAAACGGGACGCTGACGACCAGCGGCGAGAGGGCCGGGTCGGCCGGCTGGCGCAGGCCGCGCCAGGCGCGGTAGTGCTGGCCGACGTTGCCGGACTCCACCTGCCAGGCTGCCGGGTTGTCGGGCGTGTAGGAGAGCACCCGCCGCTCGAACGCCTGGACCAGCACGCGCATCGGAGTTCCACCGACGACGGTGTCCACCCAGTAGGGCTCCGTCAGCGGATGGCCGAGGACATACAGCCACTCGTAGACCTGCGTTTCCCCCCAGGCCCGGAACGGCGCGGCGATGTTGTGGCGCGTGACATCGTCATAGCTACCGACCCGCACGTCCGACGTGGCGTACTCGTCGGCATCGATCGAGCCGTCGGAACGGAGGACGGCGGTGATGCCCTGTCCGAGACGGGAGTCGGCTTCGAAGGCCCCCGCTCCGTCGGCCCGCAACCCGTGCGGCAGGGTCGCGACGGCGCCGAGGGTGGCGTAGGTGACGGCGTCTGTCTGATTCGGGTCGCCGGTGACCGCAACCTCTGCCGGTCCGCGATCGATCCAACGGTCCGCGCCGAGCTGGATCGCGCCGGAGAGCATTTCTGTCACGAGCTGGCCGCCTGGAGCGGACCAGTAGTCGTCCGCGTTGGCGTTGGCGTCGAGGATGTCGAGCCGGCCCTTGTCGAAGTAGACGAGCTGGCGGGCGCCGGTCGGGCTGTCGTCGTAGCGTTCAACGCTCATCGCCAACGGCGCTGGGCCTAGCAGCCATGCGCGCGCGATCTCCAGACGAGCGACCGGACCGTCCGCGGAATCCCAGACTGTCTGTGCGATTGGATGGATCGGGAGCAATCCGTTGGAGGTTGGACTGCTGGGCGAGGGCTGCAAACCTGTGGCTGTGCCTGTGGCGGCAACTTGCTTTGGCGAGCCGTGCGCTGCGAGCGGCGCCAGCAGCGCCAGCATCACAAGCAGCGACAAGGCCGCCGCGAGCGGCTGTCGACAATTCACTTGGGAACCTTCCCCGGACCCGCGCCAGACCCCACGACGCGCTCCCCGGCTCACCCCTCACGAGTCAGCGTCCAGGATCAGTTCAGGAAATCCTGCAAGACTTCGTGAAGGGCTTCACGAACTTGACCGCCGCAAGTTGTACCACTTTGCGAGTAGAAAGGAGAAAGTGCAAAGGAGAAAGGA
>JBBECJ010000443.1:0-1586 GCA_040881885.1 Thermomicrobiales bacterium
CGCTTCACCTACGAGCTACACATGGACGAGGACAGCAACTCGTCGTACACCGGCGATCTGGTCTCAAAGATCGCCGCGATCGAGGTCATCGACCCGCTGACGATCGCGTTCACGCTCCCGCAACCGTACGCCGACTTCGCCGTCGATGTCGCCGTCTATGGGATCATCGCCGAGCATGTCTGGGCCGATGTCGAGCCGGCGGATGTCGTCAGTGACCCCGGCTCGACCGGCGAGGACCCAGACCGTGTCGTCGGGACCGGCCCGTTCATCTTCCAGGAGTGGGTAACCAACGATCACGCGACAGCCATCGCCAACGAGAACTACTGGGCCGGCGCGCCCTATCTCGCCGAGTTCATCTACAAGGTCGTCCCCGACACGGTCGCCGGCATCCAGCAGCTCCGAACCGGCGAGATCGACTGGCTCGGAGGAATCCCCGGAGCCTCGGTCCAGGACCTCGATGACGCCGATGTCGAGCTTACGTTCAGCGACACGCTATCGTTCGCGTTCTATGGCTACAACCTCGATCCGGAGCACACAACGCTCTTCCAGGACGCGGCCGTCCGCCAGGCGCTGTTCCACGCGCTCGACCGCGAGGCGATGGTTGACGTGATTCGCGCAGGCTACAGCACCGTCGCGGCTGGAACGATCCCGATCCTCTCCTGGGCCTACAATCCGGAGGGCATCGACAATCCGTACCCATACGACCCCGATCTGGCGGCACAACTGCTCGACGAGGCCGGCTGGGTCGAGGGTGACGATGGCATCCGCGAGAAGGATGGCGAGCGGCTGGCCTTCTCGATGCACACCGACGCCAGCGATCCCACCTCCGTGTCGTACGTCACCGCCATGCAGGAGTTCTGGGCGCAGATCGGCGTCGAGATGACGCCGCAACTCGAGCCGTTCCAGGCGCTCGTCGAACGGATCGCCGTCACGTTCGATTACGAGACGTTCATGATCGGCTTCTCCTGGGGCGTCGCTCCCGACCAGGCTGCCATGTTCGCCTGCGACTCGTACGAGGGCGGCTTCAACGTCATGCACTATTGCAACGAAGAGGTAGACGCGCTGCTGGCCGCCGCCGTCAGCGAGCCGGACCAGGCGACCCGGATCGAGATCTACACCGACTATCAGAACCTGCTGCTCGAAGATCTGCCGGCCGCGATCCTCGACTTCCCACAGTCGATTGATGGCCACAGCACCCGCGTTCACAACCTGTTCCCGAACGCGGTCAACGAGCGCTTCAACGCGGAAACGTGGTGGGTGGAGGAGTAGGACAGACCTCACCCCCACGGCGCTCACCCCCTCTCCCAATCCTGGGAGAGGGGGTTGGGGGGTGAGGGCGCGTCACGCCAGAAACGCCGCGCAGACCTCGTTGGCCAGCATCGAGCCACGCGGGGTGAGGCGCAGGCGATCCGGCGTGGTCCACTCGAGCAGGCCGAGCGTGATAAAGCGTTCGATCTCGGCGGCGTAACGGCCGGTCAGGGACTGGCCGTGGCGGGCGGCGAAGTCGCTGGCGGAGACGCCATCCTTGATCAGCCGCAGGCCGAGCATCATCGTCTCGCCCATCGCCGTTTCGGGGGAGAGTGTCT
>JBBECJ010000444.1:0-1584 GCA_040881885.1 Thermomicrobiales bacterium
CGTCAAGAAGCTGCGTGGTTGGGACCTCTCCGAACAACCATTGGCGTTGCCGGGACGCTCGGTCAGGCGCTACAGCTTCGAGGAAGGCGTCGAGCTGATCCTCGATTCGCTGGCGCCGATGGGCGAGGAATATGTCGGCGTCGTTCGGCAGGGGATCGCAGACCGCTGGGTCGATGTCCACTCGAACGTCGGCAAGACCGGCGGCGCTTTCTCGAGCGGCGCGCCCGGCACGCACCGTTCATCCTGCTCAATTACACCGGACAGCTCGGAACCGTCAGCACCCTGACCCACGAGTTGGGCCACTCGCTGCATTCGCACTACGCATGGAAGGCTCAGCCGGTAATCTACACTCAGTACGGCGACATCGTCAGCGAGACGGCGTCGAACCTGCATCAGGTGTTGCTGGCCGACCACCTGCTGAAGACATCCGACGACCCGGAAGTCCAGATCGCCGTCATCCAGGAGCGAATGGGCGGCAACCTGCGCTACCTGTTCAACATGGTCCTGCTGGCGCGCTTCGAGCTCGACTGTCATGAGCGGGTCGAGCGAGGTGAGGCGCTGACTGCCGACGGTATGATTGAGGCGATGGCCAACCTCTACGTCGACGCCTACGGCGACAGCGTCGTCCTCGACCGAGAGCGAACCGGCATCCGCTGGGCGACGCTGCCGCACCTCTACCTGCCGTTCTACGCCTACTCCTACGGCGCCGGGACAGCCACCGCCTACGCAATCGGCCAGCAGATCATCGAACAGGGAAGACCGGCCGCCGAGCGAGCCATCGCGATGTTCGCCGCCGGTGACAGCGTCTACCAGCACGAGGCCATCCAACTCGGCGGAGCCGACCTGCGCGACCCAGCCGTGTACCAATCCGCCTTCGATGTTCTCGCCGGCTACGTTGACCGGCTGGAGCAACTGATTTGAGGCGGGGCCGATCGGATACCGTCCCACTCTGTTGACGGCAGGCAGTCCTCCGGTAGGGGCGAGTCAGTGCCTCGCCCCATACGCATCAAGCTAAGCAGATTGCCCAGATGACACAGCCAAGCTCCTGTGGGAGAGTACGCGGTGCTGAAGCCGACGCTCAACCCGAACAGGAGCTTGGAGATGACGAGTATAGCCCAGGTCAGCGACAGTCTGACCGTGATTCTGGAAACGGTGCCGAAGCGGGTCGCTCGCGAGACCGGCTGTATCAAGCGCCAAGGGAAGTTCACCGGCGCCACACTGGTCAGCACCGTCGTGCTGGGTCTGTTGCGCGCTCCGGAGGCCACGCTGGAGGAGTTGACGCAGATGGCCGGGGCGCGCGGCGTCACGGTCAGTGCCCAGGGGTTGGATCAACGCTTTACCCCGGCCTTCGCGGCGACGCTCAAGGAGGTGTTGGCGGCGGCCGTTGGCCAGGTGGTGACCGGCGACGCGGTCGCGATCCCGCTGCTGGCGCGCTTCAACGGCGTCTACATCCAGGATTGCTCGACGATCAGCCTGCCGCCGGCGTTGGCCAGCGTCTGGCCCGGCTGTGGCGGCACGGGTGCGGCTGGTCAGACAGCCATCAAACTCGGTGGACGGCTGGATCTGTTGGGTGGCCGCTTCGAG
>JBBECJ010000445.1:0-1578 GCA_040881885.1 Thermomicrobiales bacterium
TCGTCGTCGATGCCCGCAACGCCCGCAAGCGGCTGCCTCCCGACTGGAAGCGCCCACGCGACGAGGGACGGCTGCGCATCCTCTCCCCGTTCGACGCGAACCGGCCCACCTCGAAGACCGCCGAAGAACGCAACCAACTGGTTGTCTCGCTGGCCCCTCGCGTGCTGATCGTCCACGCGGCTGGCGGCAGCCGCACCGAAGCACTGGCGCGCGAAGCCCTCGCCGCCAGCCAGCCGCTCTACACGCTCGCGACCGACGACGACGCGAACGCCAACCTGATCGCATTGGGAGCCGTCCCAATCGGAACGCGCGCCGCCAGCTGGCCACCCGACCTCACGACAGGCGCCCCAATCGAACGCGCCACCACCCTCCGCGATCACCAACCATCAGCAACCAGCCCCTAAAGTCCGCTCTCCACAACCCAGCGCCGCAGCGCGCTACCCCCGCTGCCAACTCCTCCAAACCCGGTCACCAATCTTCCTGGCCTCCTTGGCCACCTCACCCACACATGCACACGCAGATGTTGGCACTCTTGGCAACCTTGGCAACCTTACCCGCTCATCCCAACCCGCTCACCCAATGAACATGAGCACCTTGAGCCACTTCAACTCAACTCGCTCACCCAATGAGCTTGATCCAGTTGAGCCACGTGAACCACTTGCCCCGCCCAAACCCGCTCACCCACTGACCGCGCACACCTGCACCGCCTTTACCCCTTTACCCCTTTACCCCTTTAACGCCTGTGGCACACGTTTCCGCCCTCAAACCGTTCGAGTGATGGGAAGCATCCGTCGAGACGCGCCAATCTGTCGCCATTGCTACGACGCGAGCCGCGCGGGCTGACCCGCGCTCGACTCTCCGGCCAGGAGCGCGTCCAGCTTCGCCTCGACCCGCGCCTGGGCGTCGCGCTGGGCCAGCAGCGTCAGCACATACTGGTTCAAGCTGACACCATCGCGCTCCGCCGACTCGACGAGGTTGCGATGCAGCGAGCGAGGGATGCGAACGTTGAACCTGCCGCTGTATTCCTCAGGATAGGATGGCATCGGCACGTCCTGGCCGAGTTCGTACGTCGTCTCAATCCAGAGCGCGCGCACCTCCTCGACCATCGCCGGCAGTTCGTCCAGCGTGTCAACCTGCGTCAGACAGCCAGGCAGATCGGGAAACTCAATCACGTACCCGCCAGCATCAGGGTCGGCGATGACATTGAACGGGTATTCCATCGCGAGGTAGTCCGCGAGCGTTCGTCGTTCAGTCGCTGTCATATTCGTCGTCCAATCCCAGACGCTTACAGATGAAATCGAGATAGACGCGCTTCACCGATCGGCCACCATGCCTCGGGATCGTCAGCGAGCGTTCCCCTGCCTTCACGAAGATCGCATGGCTGCCCTTCTGACGGTGAAACGTCCAGTCATGATCTTCAAGCACCCGCCGCACGTCGTCAAACGCCATCTCGACCGGACGTGAGCGCATGCGCTGAATCAACTTCTCGTCACCAGACACGCAGCGTCACCTCTTGATAGTACTACGGGTAGTACCACATCCGCAATGAGCGGCACCGCGAAATCGCATCTCCCTCTT
>JBBECJ010000446.1:0-9482 GCA_040881885.1 Thermomicrobiales bacterium
ATGGATGAGGCGAACGATCGTGGACTTGTGCTCCGTGACCGGCTCGATGCCCAGAGCGTCCTCTGGTGCGTCACAAGTTGGGACACGTCGTTTCCACCAGGAAGTACCTGGAGCGACGCTGTCCAGCGTCGCTTTCACAGCTTCCGTGGTGATCGGCTCAAGGCTGATGACTCGTCGTCACCTTGACGCAGACAATTCGCCAAGAGAACAGGCGGCTGCGCGGCCAACAGGGCGAAGCACCTGCCCGACTATTGGATTCCCGCTCTTGCCGTACCGAACGGCATGATTCATGATGTAGATCGAAGGTACGTCGAGGGTGTCGATCAACGACCGAAAGGATCGCGACGTGGCGGACAACGGAGCAGGCTGGCAGCGTGGTCTGGGCTGGCTGACCGACCGGCCGGAGCGGATTGACATTCCGGAGGAGCGCAGCGACGAGGTGCGCGAGATGGCGAAGCTGACGCGCGACTTCGTCGAACGCGAGGTGATACCGCTCATCGATCGGATGGAGCACGGCGAATTGGAGCTGAACGCGGTCCTGATGCGCAAGCTCGGAGCGCTCGGGCCGCTGGCGGTCGAGGTTCCTGAGGAGTATGGCGGCCTCGATCTACCGAAGGCGGTCGGCACGGCTGTCGTCGAGGAACTGGCTCCGACCGGCGGATTCGCCGTCACCTACGCCGCCCATACGACGATCGGAACGTTGCCGCTCGTTTACTTCGGCGCCGACGAGCAGAAACGCCGCTACCTGCCGAAGCTGGCCTCGGGCGAGTGGATCGGCGCCTACGCGCTGACCGAACCCGGTTCCGGCTCCGACGCGCTCAACGCTCGCACCCGCGCGACACTCTCAGCGGACGGAACACATTACGTCCTGAACGGAACCAAGCAATTCATCACCAACTCAGCCTTCGCCGGGCTGTTCACGGTCTTCGCCAAGGTCGACGGCCAGCACTTCACGGGCTTCCTGGTCGAGCCGGACTTCCCCGGCGTCTCGCTCGGCGACGAGGAGCGCAAGATGGGCATCAAGTCCTCCTCGACGCGCCAACTGATCCTTCAGGACGCGCGTGTCCCGGTCGAGAACCTGCTCGGCGAGATTGGCAAGGGACACCGGATCGCCCTCAATGTCCTCAACATCGCCCGCTTCAAGCTAGGTGTGGCCGGAATCGGCGGCAGCAAGGGGGCGCTGGCCCTCTCCGCTCAGTACGCCAGCGAGCGCGAACAGTTCGGCCGGCCAATCGCGTCGTTCGGAATGATTCGGCAGAAGCTGGCCGAGATGGCGACGCGCGTCTTCGCCGCCGAGAGCGCCGCCTGCCGTCTGGTCGGCCAGATCGACGCCGCCACAGAGGGCAAGACCGGCGCGACAGCCGTCCTTTCCGGTATCCAGGAGTACGCCGCCGAGTGCGCGATGCTGAAGGTGCTTGGAACCGAAACACTCGACTACTGTGTCGACGAGGGCGTCCAGATCCACGGCGGCTATGGGTTCCTGCAGGATTACCCGATCGAGCGCGCCTACCGCGACTCGCGCATTAACCGGCTCTTTGAGGGCACAAACGAGATCAATCGCCTGCTGGCTCCGTCGACGCTGCTGCGCAAGGCGGCGAAGGGCGAGTTGCGGCTATCCGAATTGGGCCGCCGCGCACCTGCGGCGGATGGCGGGAGCGTCGAGCAGCGCCAGGTTGCCAACCTCAAGCAGCTCGCGCTGCTGCTGGGCGGGCTTACGTTCGACCGCTTTGGCGACGAGGCTGAGGAGGAACAGGAAGTCCTGGCCGCGATCGGCGACATGCTGATCGAGACCTACGCCACCGAATCAGCTGTCATGCGCGCCGAGCAGACCGAAAACCGGCTCTGGCGCGAGATGGCGCGTCTCTACCTTGATGGCGCGCTCGACCGCGCTCAGACGCGAGCGAGCAACATACTGCCGCGCATCGCCGGCGCGGACGACCTCGCAGGAACGCTGGATCTCGCTCGCGCGCTGACGGCTCGCGAGCCGCGTGACCCGATCGCGGTCCAACGCAATATCGCGGACGCCGTCCTGGCCGCCAGCGGGTATCCGGCGACTGAGCGGGCACGTGTCGCTGCCACATAAGCGTGAGCTTGCGATTCGATGGCGATCATGACGTGAGCTCGGTCGTCAGATTGACCGAGCCGCCCGCAATGATTCTCAGTCATCCAGCGCCGAAGCGAGCAACCTGTCGCCGGCTATCTCCGCGTCCGGATCGATCGGCTTCGTCAGGACCGCGCCGCACGAATGACACCAGACCGACGCCGGCCGGTCGTCCATCGCGGCAATCTCGGTCGTTCGCTTACTCCCGCACTTCGCGCAAGGCTTGGCGTCCATCGGAACCCTGGCCTTCCTATCAGTTCAGTGACCCACAGGGCGACACGCGGGTCACCCTGCGCCTTGATGATAGGTTCGGCGCTCTGGCGAGGCTACGGACGATCCGCCTAACTCACGCCCAATCGATTGGGCGTGACGCACAGGGAGCTTATGCCCACATCGCTTTGACGGCATCCCCTTCGACGAGCGCGTCGCCGCCGGAGAAGCCCATCGGCGCGCCGTCCGCGCGCCAACAAGCGGCTCCGCGCAGCAGGCCGGACTGGGGATCGCGCATTACGCCGTTCATGCCACCGGCTACTTTGAACGGCGTCTCGACCCGATGCCCGCGCTGCTCCAGTTCGGCCTTCAAGCCAGTGACATCGGCGAAGCCCTGCTCGATCTCCAGCGTCGGCCCCCGGTCCCAGAGGCGCGGAGCTTCCACCGCCTGCTGGAGTGTCATCCCGTGATCGATGACATTGACGATCGCCTGCATGACAGCTCCGAAGATCCGGACTCCACCAGGAGTGCCGAGCGCCATCAACGGTTGGCCGTCGCGCATCACGATCGTCGGCGACATCGATGAGAGGATGCGCTTGCCTGGCGCGATCGAGTTCGTCCGGCCGGGGTTCGGGTCCATCAAGTGCATGCAGTTGTTGAGCAACATGCCCGTGCCAGGAACAGTCACCTTGCTGCCGAAGCCCCCGTTGAGCGTTTGCGTGGTTGAGACGACGTTACCTTCAGCGTCCATCGCGCAGCAGTGGGTCGTCGACACGCCTTCGCCTTCTGGCCGGAGCGCCGCCGTGAACGCCTGGGCGGCTCGTGGATCAATCTGACGACGCCGTTCGTCGGCGTACGCCTTCGAGGTCAGCCAGTCGAGCGGGATGTCGGTCATCGCCGGGTCGGCCATATAGCGGAAGCGATCGGCGAAGGCGATTTTCATCGCCTCGGCGACGACATGGACGGTGTCGGCTGTCCCAAAGCCCATCCCGGTGATGTCGAAGCCTTCGAGAATATTCAGGATCTGGATGATATGCGTCCCGCCCGACGACGTCGGACCCATCGAGACAATCTCGTAGCCGCGATACGTCCCACGCACCGGCAGTCGCTCATGGACCCGATAGCCGTCCAGGTCGGCCTGGGTGATCAGACCGCCATGCTTCGCCATATCCTCGGCGACGATTCGGCCAAGATCGCCCTGATACAGAAATTCCGGCCCATTGTGCGCGATTCCTTCGAGCGTCAGCGCGTAGTCGCGCCGGTAGAGCTGGCTTTCGGCCGCTGGAAGTTCCCCGCGCGGCAGGAATACCTCGGCGCTGGCCGGATAACGGCTCAGGTTCTCGCGCTCCATCTCGATGATCTGGCTCAGGTACGGGCTGACGCGGAAGCCATCGTGCGCGAAACGCATCGCCGGCTGGATCACGTCGTAAAGCGACAGCCGCCCGTACTGCTCGACAGCCGTCGCCCAACCCAGCAGCGTGCCGGGCGTCGCAACCGCCTGGTAACCGGTGACGTTGAGGTCGCCAACGACATCGTTCTCCAGGTTGTCGGGGATCGGCTCGAACATGTCCTCGCGCGCCATACCCGGCACGGTCGCGTAGTTGTCGATCGTCGTGCAGGTCCCGTCGGCCAGCCGGATGTTGATGAAGCCCGCCCCGAAGACGCTGGTCATCATCGGTTCAACGACCGAGAGCGCGAACATTGTAGCGATGGCGGCGTCGATGGCGTTGCCGCCCATCACCAACATCTCCGTCCCTGCCAGCGACGCCAGCGGGTGGTTCGAGGTGACCATGCCCTTCGAGGCGGTCACGTCCTCCTTGAACGTCGGACGTGAAGTGTGCTGCGTGACGCGGTTGGATTCGGTTGACGGCATCCTGATTACCCTTTCAACAAGTGGAATGCGGAGGGCGCATCATGAATTACGCATCACGCCTCGTACACCGTCTCACCGCCGATGATCGTTCGTGTGACCTTCAGGTCAGCCAGCGTCAGCGTGTCGATCGTGCGCGGGTCGTGTTCGAGAACGGCGAAGTCGGCCAGCATGCCCGGCTTGATCTGGCCTTTGATGTCCTCCTCAAAGGTAGCCCAAGCGCCGGCGACGGTGTACATCTCGAGCGCTTCTTCGACGGTGACGGCTTCTTCGAGGGCATAGGACTGGCCGGAGCCGGTGCGTTCGGTGACGGCTGCCTGGATCGACTTCATTGGGACGTAGCTGGAAACCGGGCAGTCGGACGAGAAGACGAGCCGGATGCCGGCGTTGAGAAACGTCCGGAACGGGTAGGTCAGTTGCGCGCGTTCCAGGCCGAGGTGGCGGATGAAGCCGTCGCCGTACTCGATGATGAAGACCGGCTGCGAGACGGGGACGACGCCGAGCCGCTGGATGCGCTCGATGATGTCGGGACGGCAGATGCCGCAGTGCTCGATTCGATGGCGGTGGTCGGCGCGCGGCTGGGCCGTCAGCGCCTTCTCGTAGGCGTCGAGCACCCAGTCGATGCCGCGGTCGCCGATGGCGTGGACTGCGATCTGGAAGCCGGCCAGGTGCGCCTGCATGACGTAGTCCTCGAACTGCTCTTTGGGCATCATCGTCAGGCCGAGGTTGTCGTCGCGCGGGTCGTTTTCGAACGGGATCGTGACAGCCGCCGTCCGGCCAATCAGCGAGCCGTCGATGAACATCTTGATCGGGCCGATCCGGAGCCGGTTGCTGCCCAACCCTTGTTGAATCCCAAGGCCGGTGATGTGCGGCAGCAGGTTCTCGCGGATCATCATGCTCGTCCGCAACTTGAGCAGCCCACGTTCGACGGCGATCTGGTAGGCCTGCACATGTGCCGCCGTCGATGAACCGGCGTCTTGCGAGCTGGTGATGCCGCTGGCGATGTAGGCGTCGTTACAGCGCTTCAACGCCTCGACGTGCTCCTCGACGCCCGGAATCGGGATATTGACGCGCACCGGCTCCTGGGCCGTCTCGTGGAGGACGCCGGTCGCCTCACCATGCTCGTCGCGAACGAAGTGACCGCCCACGGGATCCGGCGTGTCGCGGGTGATGTTCGCCAGATCCAGCGCCATTGAGTTGGCGGCCGACAGATGCCCCGACCCATTGACGATCAGGACCGGATGACCGGTCGTTGCTGCGTCAAGGTCCCAGCGATTTGGGTGGCGGCGCTCGTCGAGCTTGTTGTCGTCGTAGCCGCGCCCGACGATCCACTCGCCCGCAGGCGTGCTCGCCGCCCGCTCGCGGACGGCGGCGACAATATCCGCGATCGACCTGACAGCTGGGAAGCCGGTGTCGATCTGACCGAGCGCCGTCCCGTAGCCGATCATGTGGTTGTGGGCCTCGTTGAAGCCTGGGACCAGCGTTTGACCTGCCAGATCGAGCGTCCGATAGCTGGACGGCAGCGCGTCCTCGACCGCATGCCTGCTGCCAGCGGCGACGATCGTCTCGCCGATGACGCCGACCGCTTCGACCTCCGGCTGGGCCGGGTCCATCGTCACGATCGGTCCGTTCACGATCAGCAACGCCTCAAACATTGAACCACCCCAACTGACGCTCTTCGTCCTGGTTGTCCATGTCCGTCTCCCAGGTATGCGGCTCGCGGGCTGCCGCGACGGCTGCCTGCAGGTTCTCCATTGGTGTCGCGACCGCGATCACGCAGCCCGGCCCAACTAGCAGATGCCGGTCCTGGGCCGCGTCACGCGCCTGCCGGACCTGGTTGCGGACGGCGCGCGGCGACGCGACGGCGATGCCGTGTTCATCGATCCCGGCGACGGCGGCCCGTTCCGGAGCGTTCGCCAGCGCGCTCGGGATATCTGGCCCGATCCGGCGGTCGTGCCAGTTGATGGCGTGCCCCGGATAGCCGGCCAGCAGGTCAAAGAAGGTGTTGGCGCCGTGAATATGGATCAACGTGAATTCGCTGCCGGCGCCGTTGGCGGCTTCGACGACCGGCAGGTCATACGGGACGCCGAACTCGTCGTATTCCTCGCGCGTTAGCATGTCGGTCGTCGCGCACTGGCTGGCGAAGAAGACGCCGGAAGCCCCAGCCGCGATCGAAGCCTTCGTCACCTCAACCGTCACGTCGCGGATGATGCCCAGTGTCTGGTGCATGAGTTCGGGATTCGAGCGCAGGTGGTCGATCACGCGGCCATCCGACAGTTTGTTGGCAATCGTCAGCGGGCTGAAGACGGTTTGGAGCAGCGGCACGTCCGGTCCGAGGATGTCGCGCACCAGCCCGCAGGCGACGACCATCTCGCCATTGAACCCTGCAGTGGCCCGGACCGGCACGATCTTGCTCCAGTCCTCAACCGACTGAACGGGGTAGAGCGTTGTGTCGCGCGTGCCTCCCTTCGCGCCGCGAAACTCGCTCGTCAGCCCCCAGTCGATCGTCGCATAGTCACCCGGCGGCATCAGCTTGATAAAGTCCAGATTGAGCAGTCCCTGCCACCAGCGCGTGGATTCTCCCAACGCCGCCGCCGACTGGTCCCGCTCCGGATAGTGCTGCCAGAGCGAGACCGGCGGGCGGTCAACTTCTTGCGCGTTCAGCGCTGCCAGGACGCGCTCGCGGGACGTCATCTGTGCGGTGTTAGCCATTTCCGTCCACTTGCTCCTAATCCCTTTTCCCTCGCAAATGCTCGTCGTACCAGGCGATGATGCGTTTCATCAGGTCGATCTGGTGCTTGCGTTCGCGGATGCCGTGTCCCTCGCGCGGATAGGTGACGAACCGCGTCCTGACGCCTCGCTGGCGAAGTGCGGTGTACATCTCAAGGCCCTGCGTCGTGTTGACGCGCTCGTCGTCGGCGCCGTGCAGGACGAGCGTTGGCGTCGTTACGCGGTTGATATAGCGGATGGCCGAGCGTTCCCAGAGCGGCTCGGGGTCCTCGTATGGTGACTTCGAGAAGTACGAGTCGTTCGCGCTCGGGATGTCGCCGATCGAGTTGTCGGTAACCATGTTTGGCAGCCCTGCCCCCATGACAGCCGCTTTGAAGCGCGTCGTCTGGCTGATCGCCCAGGCCGTCATGTAGCCGCCCCAGCTCCAGCCTCCGATCCCGAGCCGCTCCGGGTCAGCGATGCCGCACTCGATCATCGCGTCGACGCCTGCCATCATATCGCGGTACTCGCCGCCGCCGATGTCGTCGAAGATCTGATTGTTGTAACCAACACCCCGGCCGGTGCTGCCGCGCGGATTGGGCATCAGGATGGCGTAGCCGCGCCCAGCCAGCATCTGCGCCCAGTCGTGGCTGTTGGCGTAGAACGTGTTCGGCCAGGCCCAGGTCGGCCCGCCATGAATGTGGACGATGAGCGGGTAACGCATGCCCTCGATGTAGCCGTGCGGCTTGACAAGGATGCCCTCGACCTCCACGTCAGGGTCGCTCGTCCAGCGGACGATCTCCGTTTCGCCGAGCGCGGCCGTCAGCAGGTCCGGGTTGAAGTCGGTTCGGCGTCGCAGACGGCCGTCCCCACCGCCGGCAAGCCTCTCGGCGACGTAGATGTTCGGCGGCTCATCCGGGCCCTGCCAGGCGGTGACGAGTCGATCTCCGACGATGTCGATCGCTGTCCCTCCGTCGGAGAACCCGGGCTGGCCGCTCGCCAGCAGCGGATGTAGCTCGCCGTCCCAACTGACGCGATACGGCATCTGGTTGACACCCTCGGTCCCGAACGCCAGCAGCTCGCTGCCGTCGCCGAACGGCGCAAGGTACTCGAACGTTCCCCAGTAGTCCGGCGTGATGTTGGTTGGCTCACCGCCGGTCACCGGAATCGTGTAGATCACCTCGGGATGGACGACCTTGTCGCCGCGGGCGAGGAACGCGAATGATTTGCCATCGCCTGACCACAGCAGGCCAACCGGTTCGCCGATCAACGAGAAGGCTTGGACCGGCTCGCCGCCCTCACGAGCGACAATCCAGACCTCGTTCTCGCCAAGCTCGTCGTTGACTCGCGGATTGTGCGTGGTCGTGTAGGCGATCCGCCGGCTGTCCGGAGACCACGCGAAGCGCCGCGCCTGGAGATTCTCGGGCGTAATAGATGTCGCTGACCCGACGTCGAGGTCGATTACCCACAGGCGCTGGTACTTGTCGTCCTCGTCCCAGACCTTGGCGTCGTCGCGCTCTTCCTTGCGCTTCTTCTCCGCCTCGGTCTCGCCGGGGGTGAAGAGAACGCCGAGATAGCGGCCATCCGGCGACCACGCCAGGCTATTGACACCACCCTGCTCGTCGAACACACGCAGGGCCTCGCCTCCGTCGCACGGCATGACGTAGACGCTCATCTTCCCGCGTTCGGCGCGGTCTGACAGGAAGGCGAGCCGCGTGCCATCCGGAGACCAGCGCGGCGAACCGTCGCGCCAGAGGCCGGTCGTGAACTGGCGCGCGTCGGTCAGCGTGTCGCCGGTAAAGGGCATGATCCAGATCGCTGACTGCTCGTGTTCCTCGGGCTTGCTGATTTCCCGGAGCACGAACGCTACCCGCGTCCCATCGGGTGAAAGGCGCGGGTCCCTCGGCGCCTTAATCTCGGCGATCCGTTCGGGGGTCAGCGGCTTGCCGGCTTCAGCTACGACAGGCTCCGGCTTCTTTCCTGGCTCTTCAGGCTGTTTGTCGGTCACATCGCCTCTGTTTCATCAAATATGGCGCTCCGTCCAGCGCGTATCGTCGCCGATCGGACGCGATGCGGCAACTGGGATGCCAGACTCGCGCATTGTGCGGGCTGCTGCTAGAGTGCTTCGTGCGTGCCGAACGGCCAGGGCTGACAAGCGGCTGATGGTGGTTAGTCGAGGTGAAATCAGGAATGTCCAACACGGACGTGTCAGACGCCGCAGGCTCCCCGAACGCAACATTGCGTGACTGACTATCGTGTCGTCGTCATTCCAGGCGACGGAATCGGCCCGGAAATCGTCGCGGCTGCGGTCAACGTGTTGAGAGCGGTCGAGACGCTGGATAGCGGCTTCAGCCTTGCGCTCGAATGTCACGCCGCTGGCGCGGGACAGTACCTGAAAACAGGCCAGAACCTGTCGTCGGAGACGCTGGCTGCCTGCCGCGAGGCCGACGCTGTCCTGAAAGGCCCTGTCGGGCTGCCCGATGTGCGCCTTCCGGACGGGACCGAGGCGGGACTGCTCGGCGGCGTGCCGCGGACCGGGCTGGACACCTACGCGAACGTCCGCCCGATCCGGATCTTGCCCGGCGTCCAGGC
>JBBECJ010000447.1:0-9442 GCA_040881885.1 Thermomicrobiales bacterium
CGATCGTCTGGTTGTAGTTGGTGTGGATGCGGCCTGTCGTTGGGTTGACCTGCAACGGGAGAGCGTCGATGTAGGTGGACTTGAGCTTCTTGAGCGTCCGATGCGACAGAATCGCGTCGACGGCAGGGTGGGCGCCCCGCAGGCCGTCGAGAACTTCCTGTCCGACCGAGTAACCGGTCTTGGTTTTTCGGCCAGTGGGTAGCTTGAGCTCCTCGAACAGTACCTCGCCGAGCTGCTTGGTCGAGGCAATGTTGAATTCATGGCCGACCGCGTCGTAGATCTCACGCTCGCGTTCGGCAATTTGCCGCGAGACGTCGCCGTCGATACTTTCGAGAACGCTGGTGTCGATCGCGATCCCGGCCATCTCCATCTCGATCAGAATCGGAACGAGCGCTAGCTCGATGTCCTCCAGCAAGGACATCTGCTCGCGCTCGATGAGCTGCGGCTTGAGGATTGGCAGCAGCCGCAGCGTTGCTTCGACATCCGCCCCAGCGTAGGTTGTCGCCGCATCGATGGCGACATTGTCCATCGTCGTCTGGGCCCGTCCAGTCCCAATCAGATCGGTGATTGGCTTCATTTCCCAGCCGAGGTAGCGAAAGGCGAGGTCTTTGAGACCGATTCCGGTTTCGCCAAGCAGGTAAGCGGCCAGCATCGTGTCAAACGAAATTCGTATGCCGTTGAAACCATGGCGCTGCATTAACGCCAAGTCGAACTTGCCGTGGTGGGTGATGACGTTCTTGTGCGCCGCCAGGGCCGGGCCGACGATCTCGCGAACCTGGTCACTGTCGGCCACAGGCTCGCTGGCGTGCATCACAGGAATGTAGAAGGCGCGGTTTTCGGAGGTCGCGATCGCGATCCCGACAAGCGTGGATATGATCGGACTGGTGCCATCGGTCTCGACGTCCAGCGCGATCGCCTTCGCGCTCCGGATCTCCTTCGCGAGCGTCTCCAGCCCGGCTCGGTCTCGAACAGTGACCGGCTCGGCCTGCTGGGACGAGGCCGCGATGTACGCCTCGGCTGGCGCGCGATCGGAGTCCGGCAGCTTGTTGACGAGGGAGCGGAACTCCAACAATCGAAACAGATCAATGACCTTCTCCCGGTCAAAGTCGCCGACCGTGCAGCGGTCGATTTCGAGCTCGACCGGCACATTGGTGACTATCGTGGCAAGCTCACGGCACTGATAGGCAAGCGCGGCGTTTTCAGCCAGCGCGTTCCGGGCGCGGGTCGGCGTGATCTCATCGACGTGGGCGATGATCTCTTCAATCGAGGGGTACTTCTTGATCAGATCCTTGGCCGTCTTCTCACCGATGCCCGGCACGCCAGGGATGTTGTCGGACTTGTCACCCACCAAGGCCTTGTACTCGGCCAGCCGTTCGGGACCGAACCCGTAACGGTCAATCACCGCCTGGCGGTCGAACAGGCGGTACTCGCCGAAGCGCTGCGCGCCGGGCAGGACTGCGTGGATGTTTTCGTTCACGAGTTGGAGCAAATCGCTGTCGCCGGTCACGACCAGAGCCAGCATGCCCTGATCGGCGGCCTGGTTGGCGAGCGTGCCAATCACGTCGTCGGCCTCGAAGCCGTCGGCCTCGTAGATTGGGATGTTCAACGTCGCGATCAGCTCGCGGATGCGTTGCATCTGGCCGCGCATTTCTTCGGCCATCGGCGCGCGGTGTGCTTTGTAGTCCGCAAATTGATCATGTCGGAACGACTTTCCAACATCAAAGGTAATCAGGACGCAATCCGGCTGATGGGCGCGCAGGACATCCAGTAGCATCGAGGCGAACCCAAACGTAGCGTTAGTCATCTCGCCGGCCGCCGTTGACATCGACATTGGCAGCGCGTGGAACGCGCGAAAAGCCAGGCCGTAGCCGTCGACCAGGACAAGCCGTCTGCGCCCATCTGAAGTGTTTCGTCCATTTCCGGTCGTAACCGTCACCGGCCGTCTCCTCTCCGTACAACTGTTCTATAGCATTATACGTACGCACCGTTCTCGCGTCGGGGAACTGATTTCGCATTTGGTACGTACTAGTGGGAAAGGTGGTCGCGTGTTAGGGAAGGAACGCGGACGTGTCGCGTGCCCGCTGGTTGCTATAATATTTGGGCACATCGTGCTGAGCCGTAGCCGCGTGGCCTGGTGGGCGAAGACTGAAATCCGTTCCCGCCACGCCGTTCTGTGTCTACCGGGACTGCACACACACCAGAACGTCTTCGCTGTATACGTTTCCGTTACAGGGAGCATCGCGGAATTCGGTGGATCGCCGTCCACCGCCGCCGAAAGGGAACACGATGGAATCGGTCCAGAACATTTCAGCGGCGGTCATCAACAATGTCGAAAGGGTGATCGTCGGCAAGGATCGAGAGGTGCATCTCGTCCTCGTCGCGCTGTTGTGCAAGGGGCACGTCCTGATTGAGGACGTTCCTGGCGTTGGAAAGACGGTCCTTGCGAAGGCGATTGCCCGCAGCGTTGGCTGCACCTTTAAGCGCATTCAGTTTACTCCCGACCTGCTGCCTAGTGATGTCACCGGTGTCAGCGTCTTCAACCAGCAGCGTGCCACCTTTGAATTCCGCCCTGGCCCGATCGTGGCGCAGATCGTCCTCGCCGACGAGATCAACCGCGCCACGCCGAAGACACAGTCGGCGCTGCTGGAGGCGATGGAGGAGGGTCAGATCACGGTCGACGGCGAGACGCATATGCTGCCGAAGCCGTTTGTTGTCCTGGCCACAGAGAATCCGATTGAGTATGAAGGCACGTTCCCATTGCCTGAGGCGCAGCTTGACCGCTTCCTCGTTCGCCTATCGCTTGGTTATCCGGGCCGCGCCAGCGAGATCGACATTCTCAACCGCCAGCAGTATTCGCATCCGCTCGACTCGCTCGACCAGGCGGTTGATGTCGAGGAGCTGATTTCCGCTCAGGCAGACGTCAAGCAGGTCCACGTTGACGACCTCATCAAGGAGTACATCGTCGATCTCGTCGAGTCAACCCGACGCCACGACGACATCTATCTCGGCGCCAGCCCGCGTGGCTCGCTCGCGCTCTACAACACAACCCGCGCCTGGGCGGCCCTCCAGGGCCGCGATTATGTTGTTCCCGACGATGTCAAGGATCTGGCTGAGCCAGCTCTCGCGCACCGGATGATCGTCAGTCCGGCGGCCAGAATGAAGGGCATCGACTCGCGCGCCGTCGTCCGCGAGATCCTGTCGGTTGTCCCGGTTCCGGGCGGCCGGCAGGTGACGAACGCGCCACAGGCCGCCGCCACTGGAGGCGGCTGGCTGTCGCGCCGTAACAACCAATGAACGCCATCAAGCTGATCGCGCTGGCAGTCGCCGTCTTTGTCCTGGCTCAGCTGAACCAGTGGAGCATCCTCGACAAGGTTTTCTTCGCGCTTCTCGGACTGCTGGTGGTCGCCAAGTTGTGGAGCCGCTTCAGTCTCGGCGGGCTGCGGCTGACACGCGACACGAAGACTGACCGCGCTCAGGTTGGCCAGCCGCTGCTGGAGCGCGTACGGATCGAGAATCGCAGCAGGTTGGCGAAACTCTGGGTCGAGATCATCGACCATTCGGACTTGCCGGGGCACCGCGTCTCGCGCGTCGTCCATCTCGGCCCTAACGACGCGACCAGATGGCGAATTGAAACAATCTGTGCCCGGCGCGGCCGTTTCCGGATTGGCCCATTGTCGCTGCGAAGCGGTGATCCGTTCGGACTATTCCCAATGGAAAAGCTCGTTCCCGACACGCACGAGCTGCTCGTCTACCCGGCGACCGTCGATCTGAGCGCGTTCGCGCTGCCAATCGGCGAGTTGCCGGGCGGCACCGCCATCCAGCGCCGAACTCCGTTCGTCACACCCAACGCCGCCGGAGTGCGCGACTACTTCCCTGGTGACGCGTTCAATCGCATCTCGTGGTCGGCGACCGCCCGCGCCGGTAGGCTGATGGTCAAGGAGTTCGAGATCGATCCGACGGCAGACATCTGGATTGCCGTCGATCTCTGCGCAAATGCCCAGGCGGGCGCAAGTGGGCTTTCTTCGATGCCGCAGTTCACGGGTGGCGAGGTCCCGCTCTCGTTCTGGCTCGACTCAACCGAGGAATACGCTGTCACGATCGCGGCGTCGCTGGCGCGGCACTTCCTGAACCAGAACCGCAACGTCGGGCTGATGGGTAGTTCCGACCAGCTCATCTCGATCCCTACCGACCGCGGCGGCCGGCAGATGCTGAAAATCCTGGAACAGTTGGCGGTTGCCCGTGCCAATGGGGATGTCCCCTTCGGCGAACTGCTACTTGCGGAAGGCACACAGTTCACGCGCAACAGCACCGTCATCGTTGTCACATCGTCGACCGACGAGGAGTGGGTGCAGTCGCTGATCGGCATCGTCGCGCGGCGCGTCCAGTGTGTCGCGGTTGTGATTGAGCCGAGCACGTTTGGCTCCGGTGATTCGAGCCTGTTCGTGGTTTCAAGCCTGGCGTCGGTTGGTGTGCCTACTTACCTGGTGAAGTATGGAGACGACATCAGCCGAGCGTTGGCGAGCCATGCCGCGACGCCGGTGAAGGCAGTTCCTGTCTGATGCGTATGCTGATCCACGTTGGCGCAGTACTCCATCCTCTCGGAGGCAGCCTGTTCGCGCAGTCTGCGATCTCTCTGCCGGCGCTGATCCATGTAACGGCGACGACCTTCGTGGCTTGTCGCTGGTGCTTAAGTCACGCGCTCGGCCGGTCCCCGTTCGATCGCTGCGCCGCGGCGACTGCCCCCTTCGAATCCTCCTGGAATAGGGCGTTGAGCGCAGTGGTACTGCTCGCGGTCCGCCCGGCCGGGATTACTGGTAACGCTAACCGATGGGGTCGCGAGTTCAGCGACGCGTTCTTTTTCGTCTTTCCGGCCCAATCCCTGCCGTCCCGAGCGCTGCGAAGTACGGCGTTGAGCGGCTCAGTTCTGTCTCCAGTCCGATGTCTGGTGAGGTGTAGGTAACGTGCAACGATTCGCGATCCGTGAAGGCTGGATGACCGTCATCCTGACGGCGATGGTCGTCTTCATCTCCGTCTGGTCGATCCAACGCGCCGATTGGGCCGACGGGTTGGGCATCCTGAATCTGGTTGCGCTTGTTGGTCTGGCCGCAGGTGTCGCCGTTTCCAAGAACCAGCGCGTCCCAGTTGTCGTCGCCCATTTGCTCGCGGCATTGGCCGGCATTCTGGTTGTGCTGTATCAGATGACCAACTATCTGGACGATCGGCTGGGCACCCGACGTCAGAAGCTTGACTGGCTTTGGGATCGAGGCCAACGTTGGGGCGAGCAGATCTGGAACGGCGAGCAGACAGACGACCTGTATCTGTTCGTCTTTTTCGTTTCGCTGCTCACATACCTGCTGGCGTTCAGCTCGATGTGGTTCGTGCTGCGCGCGCGCTGGATCTGGGCAGCGCTTGTCTTCCCCGGTCTGCTGCTGTTCATCAATCTCGGGTACTCGCTGCGCGTTCCCACCGGCTATGTCGCGCTCTACATCTTCTTCTCGCTGCTGCTGCTGGTGCGCTTCACATTGCTGGAGCGCGAAACGTTCTGGCGGCGGATGCGGATCGACTACCCGTCGTCGCTAGCCTGGCGGGGGATGTGGGCAGCGACGTACCTCGGCATCTTTGTCATCATGTTCGGCTGGGCCTTCCCGGCCAGCGCGCGCAGCGGCTCAGCCCATGACGCCTGGCTCGAGGTCGATGGTCCATGGAGGTCGGTTGAGAGCCAGTTCAACGAGTGGTTCTCCGGCCTGCGTGGGACCAGCACCCGTGGTGTTGGCGGGTTCGCCAGCTTCTCAGATAGCTTTGACCTCGGCGGTCCGCTTTCGCTGAGCGACGCGCCAGTCGTGCTGGTCACTGGGTCGTCCTCGTCGCCGTATCTGGCGGCGCATCGCTACTCCATCTATACCGGTCGCGGCTGGGAGTCGGAGTTCGCGGTTTCGCGTGACGATGACGAGCCGCGTGAGGTTCCGCCGCAGGTCGAGCTTCAACCGGGCGAGGCGGTCGTGATTGACCCGGGCATCTCCGACGGACGGCAATCGCGCTCGTATACCTTGCAGCTTCAACGGCCACGCGGAAGCCTCATATTTGCTCCGGAGACGTTTTCAAGCGCTGATGTGGGCGTAAACCTCGTCCTGCCGTGGCGGACGGTCACCGACGCAACGCTTGACTTGACCGCCGATGAGCTGACCGATGTTCCCGCGGAGCTGTTCGCGCTCGTCCAGCTTCTGCAGACCACCGAATTTACGCCAGAGACGCCGGAGATTGAAGCCACAGAAACATCGGACGCGAGTCCGACGATGACACCGACCGAGGAGCCAACAATCGTCGCAACGCCCGAGAGCACGCCGACGCCGGCTCCTCCAGCCGAAGAACCGCTGGCGATCACGCAGGAAAAGCAATCGCTGATCGAGCGCGGGATTGCTGTCGAATACGATCTCGAGTACGATGTCGAAGAGGAGACTTGGCGGGCGACCCTGCTGACGTACTCCGGAGAGTTCCCCGTCTACGACGATGTCGAGGCGGTCTATGCCCGCGAGGGACTGGCGAGTGGCCAGACCTACGCGGTCGAATCCCTCGAATCGCGTGCGCTCAGCGAAGATCTGCGCATCGCCGGCGTCACCTACCCCCAACAGATCACCGATCGCTATCTCGCGCTACCAGGCACGGTTACTCCACGGACGATCCAGCTGGCGCAGGAGATCACGGCTGGAGCGGCGACGCCGTATGACGCCGCCAAGGCAATCGAAGTCTGGCTGCGCAACAACGTCGCCTATCAGGAGGATATCGAGTTCCCGCCTGATGACGTCGACGTGGTCGATCATGTTTTGTTCGAGACACGCGCGGGATACTGTGAGTACTACGCTTCAGCGTTTGTCGTGATGATGCGCTCGCTCGGCATCCCGACGCGGATGGTGACCGGGCTCTTCCCAACCGAACGCGACGCCGACGCAGGTGGTTTCCTGTATCGTGAGCGCAACGCCCACGCCTGGCCCGAGGTCTACTTCCCCGGCGAGGGCTGGGTGCAGTTCGAGCCGACCGCGAATCGTGAAGAAATCAGCCGCGAGCCGGTCCAATCCGACGGCGCTGGCGTTCCACCAGTCGATCCCGCGTTGGGCGACGGGGTGGGTAGCCTGCTGCCGGACGACTTCGAGCTCCAGGAGCGTGGTGGCGCGCCGGTCGGCGATGGGGCTGGCAGCGTCGGGCAGTCCGGCGATCCGGTCACACGCGCCGAATGGGCGATTCGAGTTGCGACGCTGGGCCTGATGGCTGCGATCCTGTTGGTCACGTTCTTCTGGCTGCGCGGCATGCGCGGGCTCAGCCCGGCGGCGCAGCTGTACACGAAAGCCGCGCGCGGAGCGGGCTGGGGAGGTGTGCGCTACGAGCCACACATGACGCCCCATGAGTACACCCTGGCAGTGGCGCGTGCCGTTCCGGGCAGCAGAGGGCCGGTCACCTACCTGGCGGATGTCTACGTGCGAGAGACGTATGGCGATCGTCCTCCGGCGCAGATGGATTTGCAGCGCGCGCGCCAGGCATGGCAGCGATTGCGCGGCGTCCTCGTCAAGCACTTCTTCATGCGGCTGCGTCCGTGGCGGCAGGCGCCTGCTGAAGACGGCATCGACGACGACATCTGGTAACGCGAACGAAGGGGTCGTGCGAGGGTCGATGGCAGCGCGCGTGCTGGTGATTGGCAGCTCAAACACCGATCTTGTCTGCCGCAGCCCGCGCATCCCCGCGCCCGGCGAAACGATTACCGGGCGATCGTTTGCGATGTTCGCTGGCGGTAAGGGCGCGAATCAGGCTGTCGCCGCAGCTCGCGCCGGCGCGGAGGTTGCTTTCGTCGGCGCCTGTGGCGAAGACGAATTCGGCATTGCCCGGCGCGCCGACCTGGTCGCCGAGGGCATCAGCGTCGATCGCATGCGCGTGGTTCCCGGCGTCTCATCCGGCGTCGCGCTGATTGTCGTCGATGACCGCGGGGAGAACCAGATCGTCTATGTGCCAGGCGCTAACGGCCAGATCGACGTCGAAGACGCCGCCGCCGCGCTTGCCGATCTCGACTATCAAGTCGTCAGCATGACGTTCGAGATTCCGTTCGCCATCGTCGCGCATGCCGTTCGTCATCGTCGCGATGGCGCACTGGTCGTCCTCAACGCCGCGCCATACGACGATCGACTGATCGACCTGCTTCCCGACATCGACGTGCTCGTCTGCAACGAAATCGAAGCCGCCGCCGTGCTCGGGCGAGCGGTCGTCGATGCGACAGCAGTTCAAGACGCCGTCGCGCTACGTGAACGTGGCCCCAAGTCAGTCGTTCTGACGCTCGGTGGCGCGGGAGCCGTCGCGGCGGACCGTTCCGGCGCCTGGCGGACGCCCGCGCCGGCGGTTGACGTTATCGACACGACCGGCGCTGGCGATGCCTTTTGCGGAGCGCTGTCCGCGTGGCTTGCGGATGGCAGGCCGCTGCGCGAAGCGGTTCGAGCGGGTGTCGCGGCTGGCTCGCTGGCGGTGACGCGCGAGGGCGCGCAGCCTTCGTCGCCTATGCACGACGCTATCAGCGCGATGCTTCAGCAGATAAGCGGCGGTTGAAAGCATGAGCCTGCGGCTGTTCGACTCAAACGCGGGGCGCGGCTTTCGGCACGCGACGCTGGCGGACGTGCCGAGAGCTGCTGGAGACAGTGTTGTCTGGCTCGACGCGACCGGAGCGACGGCGGCCGAGATTGAAACGATCGGCGGAATGTACGGCTTCCATCCATTGGCCATCGAGGACGTTCGCAAGCGACAGCAGCGCCCGAAGCTGGATGTCTACGGCAGTCATATGTTCATGGTGCTCTACGCGCTTGATCCCCCCGACGAGTCACAGCGCCAGCCGACTCGCGAGCTGGCGATGTTCATCACTCCGGGCGCGATACTGACCTTCCACCGGCACGACATCGAGGAGTTGGATGACGCCGCCCGCCGGTGGGCGGAACACTGTCTCGGCAAGCTGCCGGAATCGGTCGCGATGCTGGCCTACACGATCTGCGACGCGATCATAGACGGCTACTTTTCGTGTCTCGATCAGGTCGGCGAGCAGATCGAGGACCTCGAACGGGCGATGTTCGATCGTGGCGACACCGAGACACTTGAACAGGTCTTTCGGCTGAAGCGGCAACTGCTTGAAATTCGCCGCGTCGTCGCGCCGACTCGCGATGTCTTCAACGCGTTCACGCGCCGCGAGTTGCCCGCGATGGGCGAGGCCTCGCTCGCATACTTTCAAGATGTCTTCGACCACGTCATCCGGACAACCGACACGATCGACGCCTACCGCGACATCCTCTCGTCTGTGATCGATGTCCACCTGACGCTCGTCTCGAATCAACTCAACCAGACGCTCCGAACGCTGACGGTCGCCAGCATCATCCTGATGTCACTCGCGTTGATCGCCGGCATCTACGGAATGAATTTC
>JBBECJ010000448.1:0-9420 GCA_040881885.1 Thermomicrobiales bacterium
CTCTACCTTCCCCACTTCGATAGGCCCGGCTTGGATCGTGTGGTCAACGAACTCACATCAGTGGACCACGAGTGGGTGCCGCCTGTGCGTGTCGAGCGAGGCGAGGACATGGTCCTCTGTCCACGAAACCCCGCGATGTCGGCCTGCTTTGACGCGCTGAAGCTTCTTCCCTCGTACGTGGTGCCGACCGTTGGGAAAGTGAATCAAATTCGACGCGTGTTGAAATTCGCTCGACTTCTGGAGCAGGACGACCTCGTCCTAGACGCGTCAGAAGAAGCCAAATCGCTTCTGTTGGATGTACTCGCCCAAGAGTTTGATCGGGTCAAAGACACTCAGCCATTTCGTGCTCGTCTTAGCAACTCAGTCATACTCGACATGCGAGCAGTCGCTTTACATTACGCGACGGGGCAAACCACGGAAGTCATAACTAGCGTCGAAACGAGCGCAGAGAACATTGACGACGTTTTCGATGCTGCGGGTCGCAAGCTAACCGAAGGATTACATAAGGACTACTGGCGCGAGCGGGTGAGGACGGGAGGCGTCAATCCAACTTTGGCAAAGCTTGAAATAGATGGTCTCGTTGCCGATCCAGTGATTCTCGACCGGCTGCAGCGTACGGCTCAGCAGCAAATCGCGGCATGGTTAGAGGGTCACGAAATATCGATCGACGGTCTGCCCGAAGGAAGGCGGCAGTCGTATGATGCCGTGCGCCGGTTGGCTGGAGACCCCGAAAAGACTACGTTGAATCTTCCCGAAATCATTGAGGTGCGAGCGAGTGACACACGCTGGGATCGTCATCTCTATGTAGACGATACTGGCGTCTTCCCGGCAACTCTTAATAAGTGGGAGTCGCTCGTCATCCAGGAGGCTCAAGAGGACACGACAGTTGAGGGATGGCTACGTAATCCCGATCGCAAGCCGTGGTCGCTGGCCATCCCATATGAGTTCTTGGGTCAGACCCGGCCTCTGTACCCCGACTTCCTAATCTTCCACTGGGAGGATGCAACGCTCAAGGTCGATTTACTGGATCCACACCTGTTGTCGCTGGAGGACGCGCCGGCGAAAGCCGCTGGCCTCGCCAAGTACGCCGCCAAGCATGGAGCCGCATTCGGGCGGATCGAACTGATCATCGTCGAAGATGTTCGAGTCCATCGACTCAATCTCAAGAATGAGGCAGTGCGGGATCGCGTAAGGGCCGTCACTACCTCACAGCATCTGCGTGACCTATTCTCCTTGGCCTAGAAACCTTCGCAAGTAAGCGAAAGGGACGCGAATCCGCGTCCCTCTCCCTTGCGATAGAGATCTAGTTCGTCGTCGGATCGACCTCGTTGTCGTCGCCGTCGCTGGCTTCGAGGCCGGGCTGGTCGTCCTCCTCCTCGGCGAAGAGGTTGGAGAGCGCCAGGTCGCCGGCGTCGGCGCCTTCGAGTTCCGCAGGATCGTCGGTGACGGTTTCACCGGAGTCGTCAGGATCGAAGGTATCGACGGCCAGCGTCGTTGCCTCATTGGTAGCCGAGACCAGTTCCTCGACGTCCTCGATCGAGGCCGGTTCGACTTCGCGTAGTTCGGCTGCCGCACGCATCGTCGCGTCGTCGGCGGTCGAGAGGCCCTTCGTGCCGCCCGGACGGACATCGAAGCCGGTGCCGGCCGGGATCAGCTTGCCGATGATGACGTTCTCCTTGAGGCCGCGCAGCGAGTCGATCTTGCCGTTGATGGCCGCTTCGGTCAGGACACGTGTCGTCTCCTGGAAGCTGGCCGCCGACAGGAACGAATCGGTCGCCAGCGACGCCTTCGTGATGCCGAGCAGCATCTCCTGGGCCGTGGCCGGCTCGCCGCCCTGTGCCAGCATCTCGGCGTTCATCTTGTTGAACGCGAAGCGGTCGGCTAGCTCACCCGGCAGCAGGTCGGTGTCGCCCGGATCGTCGATGCTGACCTTGCGCAGCATCTGGCGGACGATCGTCTCGATGTGCTTGTCGTTGGTGACAACGCCCTGCGACTTGTAGACCTTCTGGACCTCGTCCACCAGCAGCCGCTGGACGGCCTCGCGGCCGCGCGTCGCCAGCACCTCCTGCGGGTCGAGGTTGCCGTCGATGAGCTGGTCGCCGGGGTTGACCTTGTCGCCGTCCTGGACACGGACATGGGCCGTGTGCGGGACGGTGTATTCCTTCTCCTCGATGACTTCACTCTGGACGATCAGCGCGTTCGACTCGGTGTCGATCACCGCTAGCCCGTCGAGCGACGAAAGGAGCGAGCCGTTGCCGTTCGCCGACGTGCCGATCGCCTGTCCGCGCGTGATCTTTTCGCCATCCTTGACCGCCGGGACGTAGTCGCTGCCGAGGTCATAGCGCTCGATCGTCAGATCGCGGTTGCGGATGATGATCTTGCGCGATTCCTCTTCGTTGACGATCTCAACGATGCCCTCGATGTCGCTGAGGACCGCCTTGCCCTTCGGGTCGCGGGCCTCGAAAAGCTCCTCGACACGCGGCAGACCGGTCGTAATGTCGTCGGCGTGGGAGACGCCGCCGGTGTGGAAGGTGCGCATCGTGAGCTGGGTGCCCGGCTCGCCGATCGACTGGGCGGCGATGATGCCGACCGCCTCGCCATGCGCGACCAGGTGGCCGCTGGCCAGGTTACGCCCGTAGCACAGCGCGCAGACGCCGTGGACCGACTCGCACTCCATCGATGTGCGGATGCGGAATTCCTTGATATCGGACGCCCGAATCTGAAGGAAAACCTCCTCGGTGATCTCCTGGTTGCGGTCGCAGATGATCTCGCCGTCCTCGGTCACGATCGGTTCGGCCGCGATCCGGCCCTCGACCCTCGCCTGGAGCTGATCCTCATCGAAGAGACCGACGATGTCCTCGACCTCGATCGTGATGCCGTTCTTGGTGCCGCAGTCGTCGGTGGTGACGATGACATCCTGCGAGACATCAACCAGCCGCCGCGTCAGATAGCCGGAGTCGGCCGTCCGCAGGGCGGTGTCGGCCAGACCCTTGCGGGCGCCGTGGGTCGAGATGAAGTATTCGAGGACCGAGAGGCCCTCACGGAAGTTCGAGCGGATCGGCAGGTCGATGATGTTTCCGTTCGGGTCCAGCATCAGCCCGCGCATACCGGCCATCTGGGTAATCTGGTTCATATTACCCTTGGCGCCCGAGAAGCTCATCATGTAGAGCGAGTTGTCGTCGCCGAGGCCGCGCGAAACGGCGCTGGTGAGTTCCTCACGGGCCTCGTTCCAGACCTTGACAACCTGCGAGTGACGCTCGCTCTTGGTGATCATGCCGCGCTGCAGGTGGCGGTCGAAGACGGCGACCTGCTCGTCAGCAGCGTCGATGATCCCGCGCTTCTCCTCCGGGATCGCGATGTCCTGGAGGCCGATCGAGAGTCCGCCACGCGTCGAGTAGCGGAAGCCGATCTGCTTGATGCGGTCGGCGATCTCAGCCGTCTCTTCGGCGCCGAACTGGCGATAGGCCTCATAGATGAGCTTGCGCAGCATCTTGCGGTCCATCGTCTCGTTCCAGAAGCGCAGTTCCGATGGCATATCCATGTTGAAGAGGATGCGGCCCAGCGTCGTCTCGATGATGCCTTCCGGAACGCGGCCATTGGTCGCGCCGTTGAGCGGCGTCGAGGCCGCCTTCGGGTCGAAGACGCGCACGCGCGCGTGCAGGTCCACCAGGTCGAGCTGGTAGGCCATCATCGCCTCATGGGCGCTGGCGAACACCTTGCCCTCGCCCTTGGCGCCCTCCTGCTCCTTCGTCATGTAGTAGCAGCCGAGGACGATCTCGAGCGTCGGCGCGATGACCGGGTCGCCGTCGGACGGGTCGAGCAGGTTGGCCGTCGAGAGCATCCGCGTCCGTGCCTCGAGCTGCGCCGCCCGCGACAGCGGAACGTGAACAGCCATCTGGTCGCCGTCGAAGTCGGCGTTGAAGGCCGTGCAGACCAGCGGGTGAATTTGGATTGCCGAACCCTCGATCAGCCGAACTTTGAAGGCCTGGATGCCGAGACGGTGCAGCGTCGGAGCGCGGTTGAGAAGGACGACGTAGTCCTGGATGACCTCTTCCAGCACTTCCCAGACGCGCTCATCGACGCGCTCGACCAGCCGCTTGGCGGCCTTGATGTTGTGGGCGTGGCCGTGGACGACCAGCTTGCGCATCACGAACGGCTTGAACAGCTCGAGCGCCATCCGCTTCGGCAGGCCGCACTCGTCCAGCTTCAGGTCCGGACCGACGACAATCACCGAGCGGCCCGAGTAGTCGACACGCTTGCCAAGCAGGTTCTGGCGGAAGCGCCCCTGCTTACCCTTGAGCATGTCGGACAGGCTCTTGAGCTTGTGCTTGCCCGAGCCGGAAACAACCCGGCCACGGCGGCCATTGTCGATCAGGGCGTCGACCGCTTCCTGAAGCATGCGCTTCTCGTTGCGGACGATGATGTCGGGCGCGCCAAGCTCCAGCAGCCGCTTGAGGCGGTTGTTGCGGTTGATAACCCGGCGATACAGGTCGTTCAGGTCGGAGGTCGCGAAACGGCCACCGTCGAGTTGGACCATCGGGCGCAGGTCGGGTGGGATGACCGGCAGGGCAGTGAAGATCATCCACTCCGGCCGGTTGCCGCTCTTGCGTAGCGCCTCGATCACGCGCAGCCGCTTGGTCGCCTTCTTGCGCCGCAGGCCGCTCATCTTCTGCATGTCCTGGCGCAGCGTTGTCGCCAACTCGTCCATGTCGAGCTTCGAGACGACATCGTAGACGGATTCGGCGCCCATGCTGGCGCGGAAGACACCGGGGGCGTCCTCCATCAGCTCGCGGTATTCGGTTTCGGTGATGACTTGCAACTGAGTGATGCCGTTGATGCGCTTGACGAGCTGGTCGGCTTCCGCCTTCAGGTCATTCTTCTGGCTGTCGTACTGCGTCTCGAGCTGACGAAGCGAGTCGCTCGCCTCGGCGGTGATCGTGTCGCTTTCGGCGCCGGAGAGGGCCGTCGCGCTCTGCAGGTCGTGCTCAGCGCGAGCGCGAGTCTCTTCGATGGCGGTGTCGCGCATCGAGTTGAGCGCCGCAACGCGGTCGTCGTTGACGGCCTCGCCGGAGCGGACAACGATCTGGCCGTGGAAGAGCACGTCTTCCCCGGCGGACTCGCCCTTGTTGGCCTTGAGGGACTTGAGGACAGCCTTCGCTTCGGCTTCGATCTCGGCGATATCAGCCGCTAGCTGCTTCTCGATCGCTTCAGCGACGCCCTGCGAGCCCTGTGTCAGTGACTTGACCTCGACATCGCGCGCGCCAGTCAATTCGGCGATCCGCTCCTGCAGCTCGGCGTCGACCTCCGCCAGCGCCTCGTCGCGCGCCTGATGGATCTTCTCGACCATCTCGTCGCGCGCTTCGAGGTCGACCTCGGTGATCAGATACGACGCGAAGTAGAGCACTCGCTCCAGGTTGCGCGGCGAGACATCCAGCAGCAGGCCCAGCCGGCTCGGCGTGCCCTTGACGTACCAGATGTGGGTGACGGGAGCGGCCAGCTCGATGTGGCCCATCCGCTCGCGGCGCACCTTCGAGCGCGTGACTTCGACGCCGCACTTGTCGCAGACCGTGCCGGCGTGGCGGATGCGCTTGTACTTGCCGCAGTAGCACTCCCAGTCGCGGGTCGGGCCGAAAATGCGCTCGCAGAACAGCCCGCCATGCTCCGGCTTGAGCGTGCGGTAGTTAATCGTCTCCGGCTTGGTGACCTCGCCGTACGACCAACTGCGGATATCCTGTGGCGACGCGAGGCTGATGCGAATCGCGTCGAAGTCGTTGACATCGAGCGAACGCCGCGAATCCCCTCGGTTAGTCTGTCTCATCGTCTGCATGTGTGTCCCCCACAGCCATCAGCTTGTCAGTCGGTTAGTTTGTCAGCCTCGTGTCAGGTCAGAAGCAGCTCGGTCAATGTCACGTGCTGACAGGCTGACCGACTGACAAGCTGATCGCTAACAGCTAGTCCTCCGTGCGCTCGAAGCCGCTCAGGTTGATGCGGTCGAGGTTGGTCAACAGGTCACGCGAGGTGTCCTCGGTGAATTCGACCGTCTGTTCGTCATCGTTGATGACATCGATCGACAAGCCCAGCGAACGCAACTCCTTGACGAGCACCTTGAACGATTCCGGCACGCCGGCCTCGTTGATCTCGTCACCCTTGACGATCGCCTCGTAGGTCTTGACGCGTCCGACGACATCGTCCGACTTGACGGTGAGCATCTCCTGGAGGGTGTGGGCCGCGCCGTAGGCTTCGAGCGCCCAGACCTCCATCTCGCCGAAGCGCTGACCGCCGAACTGAGCCTTGCCGCCCAACGGCTGCTGGGTGACAAGCGAGTACGGGCCGGTCGAGCGGGCGTGAATCTTGTCCTCGACCAGGTGAGCCAGCTTGAGCATATAAATGTAGCCGACGGTTACCGGCCGGTCGAACGAATCGCCGGTCCGCCCGTCGTAGAGCATGACCTGACCGTCGATCGGCAACTCGGCTTCCGACAACATCTCTTCGATCTGCTTCTCGGAAGCGCCATCGAAGACCGGCGTTGCGATCTTGTAGCCGAGCGCGGCAGCCGCCCAGCCGAGGTGCGTTTCGAGCACCTGGCCGATGTTCATCCGCGACGGAACACCAATCGGGTTGAGGATGATGTCGATCGGCGTGCCGTCCGGCAGGTACGGCATGTCCTCGACCGGCAAGATGCGCGAGATGACCCCCTTGTTGCCGTGGCGGCCAGCCATCTTGTCGCCCTCGGAGATTTTGCGCTTCTGGGCGATCATAACGCGCACCATCTCGTTGACGCCTGCCGGCAACTCGTGTTCGGAATTGTCTTCGCGACGGAACTGCTTGACGTCGATCACCTTGCCGTGGACGCCGTGCGGCACCCGCAGCGAGGTGTCCTTCACCTCACGCGCCTTCTCACCGAAGATCGCGCGCAGCAGGCGCTCCTCGGCCGACAACTCGGTTTCGCCGCGTGGCGTCACCTTGCCGACAAGGATGTCGTTGGGACGGACCTCGGCGCCGATCCGGATGATCCCGTCCTCATCGAGGTTGGCCAGGCTGTCCTCGCCGACGTTCGGGATGTCGCGGGTGATCTCTTCCGGGCCAAGCTTGGTGTCGCGCGCTTCCGTTTCGTACTTCTCGATGTGGATCGACGTGAAGACATCGTCACGCACCAGCCGCTCCGAGAGCAGGATGGCGTCCTCGAAGTTGCCACCTTCCCACGGCATGAAGGCCACAAGCACGTTCTGGCCGAGGGCCAGCTCACCATTGTCGGTGCTCGACGAGTCGGCGATGATCTGGCCTGCCTCTACCCGCGCGCCACTGGCGACGCTCGGACGCTGGTTGATGCAGGTGTCCTGGTTGGAGCGGACGAACTTCTGGAGGCGATAGACGCGCTCCTCGCCGCCGTCCTCCTCGATCGCGATTTCCCTGGCGGTCACCGTCTTGACGACACCGGCGGCACGGCTGACAACGACCTGGCCGGAATCCTTGGCGGCCTGATGCTCGACACCGGTGCCGACGATCGGCGAGTCCGGAACCAGCAACGGGACAGCCTGGCGCTGCATATTCGCGCCCATCAGCGCGCGGTTGGCGTCGTCGTGCTCCAGGAACGGGATCAGCGCCGCCGCAGGCGAGAAGACCTGCTTCGGCGAGACATCCATGTAATCGACCTGTGACGGCGGCAGGATCGGGAACTCGCCCTTGCCGCGGCGGGTCTCGACGCGCTCTTCGATGAACGTGCCGTCGGGTTCGAGCAGCGCGTTGGCCTGCGCGACAGTGAAGTGCTCCTCGCGGTCGGCGGACAGGTATTCGATCCGGTCCGACGCGAACGGCTTAACGCGCGCCAGCGCGACCTTGGCCTTCTTCATTGCCTTGACGGCGGCTTCATCCACGATCGTCCCGGCCGGGAACTTCTTCCTGCCGGCCGCGACTTCATGCGTTAGCTCGCGGCCGATAAGCACGTCCGACTCCGGCGTCTCGCTGCCATCGTCATTGCGGATCATGATGTCGTCGCCGTCGGGCGTCACGAGGCGGATGGCGCTGTAGACGCGCCGGTACGGCGTCTCGATGAAGCCGTACTGGTTGATCCGTCCGTAAGTCGCCAGCGAGCCGATCAGGCCGATGTTCGGACCTTCAGGCGTCTCGATCGGGCAGATGCGGCCATAGTGCGAGTGGTGGACATCGCGGACCTCGAAGCCGGCGCGGTCGCGGCTCAGGCCACCAGGGCCGAGCGCCGAGAGGCGCCGCTTGTGGGTCAGTTCCGCCAGCGGGTTGGTCTGATCCATGAACTGCGAGAGCTGCGAGCCGCCGAAGAATTCGCGGACGGCCGCCATCACAGGGCGCGTCGTGCTGATCAGCCCGTTGGGCGTGACCTGCTCGATGTCCTGGATCGTCATCCGCTCCTTGACACCGCGCTCGAGACGCTGCATTCCGGTCCGGACGTGCATCTGAATCAGTTCGCCGACGGCGCGGATGCGCCGGTTGCCGAGGTGATCAATGTCGTCCGGATCGCCGACATGGTTGTTGAGCTTGATCATCATCTTGATGATGGCGACCAGATCGTCCGGTGTCAGCACACGCGTGTCGTTGTTCGGGTCCAGCTCCAGCCGCTTGTTGAGCTTGTAACGGCCAACCCGCGCCAGGTCGTAACGGCGCGAATCGAAGAACAGATTCTTGAGCAGGCTCGACGCGTTCTCGCGGGTCGGCGGATCGCCGGGCCGCAGCCGCTTGTAGAGCTCGACCAGCGCCTCTTCGCGCGTCTTGGTCGGCTCGCGGTCGAGCGTTGATTGCAGGTAGTGGTTGTCCGGATGGGTGTCGGCGTCGGCAAACATCCGATGCAGCTCTTCGTCGTCCTCGAAGCCGATCGCGCGCAGCAAAATCGAGACCGGCATCTTGCGCTTCCGGTCAACCTTGACGTAGAGGACGTTGGTCTTGGCCGTCTCGAACTCCAGCCAGGCGCCCCGGTTTGGGATCAGCTTGGCCTTGACCAGGTCGCGGCCCGAAGTCGGGTCCGGCTCGCGCTCGAAATAAACGCCCGGCGACCGGACGAGTTGCGAGACGACGACGCGCTCGGCGCCGTTGATCACGAACGTGCCGTGGGCGGTCATCATCGGGAAGTCGCCAAGGAAGATATCGCTCTCCTTGATCTCGCCCGTTTCCTTGATGATCAGCCGGACACGGATCCGCAGCGGCGCGGCGTAGGTCATGTCGCGCTCGCGGCAGGCCTCCTCGGACGCGCGCGGCTCGTCGAACGCGTGATCCAGGAAGTGCAGTTCCATCTTCTGGTTGTAGTCGGTAATCGGCGAAATCTCCTGGAGCAGCTCGGCCAGACCTTCGGTCTTGAACCACTCGAACGAGTTGATCTGGATTTGAACGAGGTTCGGCATTTCCAGTACAGTCGGGATGCTGGAGAAGGAGCGCCGGTTGACGCCGGTATTG
>JBBECJ010000449.1:0-1561 GCA_040881885.1 Thermomicrobiales bacterium
ACGCGAGCAACCTGCTCAAGCCGGCCCTTGCGAAGGGCGAGTTGCAGGCGATCGGCGCCACCACGCTAGACGAATACCGCGAGCGAATCGAGCGCGATGCAGCGCTGGAGCGCCGATTCCAGCCCGTCTTTGTGGAAGAGCCGGCGCCAGAAGTAGCTATTGAGATGCTCAAGGCGCTGCGACCAAAGTACGAGGCGCATCACAAGGTGCATATCACCGACGCCGCCCTGACGGCGGCTGTTCAGCTCAGCCATCGCTATCTCACCGAGCGCTATTTGCCTGACAAGGCAATCGACCTGATGGACGAAGCGGCGGCGGCACTGCGCATAGCGCAGGAGAGCCTGCCGAAGGACATCCGCGATAAAGGCGATAGGATCCAGCTATTGCAGAACGAAGAAGAGGCGGCAGCCAATAAGCGGGACTACGAGAAGGCGGCAACGCTGCGCGCTGAGAGGTTGTCTCTTGAGCAGCAGGTCAACGAAGCCCGATCTCGCTGGCGCGAGGAGCGCCACCTCGACGACGAGGTGGACGAAGAGGACATCGCCACCCTGGTAGCGAAATGGACGGGTGTGCCGGTGAACCGACTGCTGGAAGCGGAAGCGGCGAAGCTGCTACAGATGGAAGAGCGTTTGCAGGAACGGATCATCGGCCAGGAGGACGCCGTCGCCCTCGTATCCGATGCACTGCGGCGAGCACGGGCAGGCCTCAAGGACCCGAAGCGACCGATCGGCTCGTTCCTATTCCTCGGCCCGACCGGCGTTGGTAAGACCGAGCTGGCGCGTGCCCTGGCGATCTTTCTGTTCGAGAGCGAGGACTCGATGGTGCGGCTCGACATGTCAGAGTATATGGAGAAGCACACGGTATCGCGTCTCATAGGCGCGCCGCCAGGGTACATCGGCTTCGAGGAAGGCGGACAGCTCACCGAAGCCGTCCGACGCCGGCCTTATCGGCTCATCCTCTTCGACGAGGTGGAGAAAGCGCATCCAGACGTGTTCAACGCGCTGCTGCAACTGCTGGACGATGGGCGTCTCACCGATGGGCATGGGCGAACAGTCGACTTCCGTAATACGGTCATCATCATGACAAGCAATCTGGGGACGGCTGACCTGCTGCGCCAGGGACTCGGCTTCGGGCGAGGCGAGACGCGTCGGATCAGCGAAGACCAGCTACGAAACACGGTACAGGCGGCGTTGAAGCAGGCGTTCCGGCCGGAATTCTTGAACCGGATCGACGAGATCGTGATCTTCCATCCGCTGAGCGAGGAGCACATCCGCGAGATCGTGGACCTGCAAGTGCAGGATGTTCTGGCGCGGCTCGAGGAACAAGAAGTGACGATTGAACTGACGCCTGCGGCACGAGACTGGCTGGCGCGCGAGGGGTTTGACCAGGTGTACGGTGCGCGGCCGCTCAAGCGAGTGATCCAGCGCCACGTGCTGAACGAGGTGTCGCGTAGGATACTGGCCGGCGAGTTCAAGCAAGGCGACCACGTACGAATCGACCTGCTAGGCGATAGCCTCACGTTCAGCAAGGCCGAGATGCCTGAGCTGGTCGGAGCAGCCTC
>JBBECJ010000450.1:0-1556 GCA_040881885.1 Thermomicrobiales bacterium
TCGACCCGTCAAACATCCTCAGTGTCACGACCGTCCCGAGCGCGGTTGACACCAGATCACGCTCCCGGACGGTTGTGTCACCGGTGACAAGTCGCCAGTCCGGGTCGGCTGGTGAACGCACGAGCGCGCCGTTGCCACTGACGACACTCAATCGCGCCACTTCCGGCTCCGTAGCATGCCGGTAGACCCAGTTCGCGGCCGTGATCGCGCCAGCAAACAGGAGCACGAACGCAAGTGACGCCATCCCGAGGACGAGCCAGGCTCGCCGGACCTGAACCGTCGAAGCATGTGTGGCGCGCGCCAGCTCGATGTCCGGCGTCATCGGCTCACCAACGTCTCGCCGCCCGCCGCTGGCGAAACTTTTCGCGCTGATCAGCGGCGACATCCTGATCGGCTGATTGGTAGGCCGCGAGAAACGACGCTCGGGCGTTCGCGAACGACGCCGTCAGGATCGACTCGCGCATCGCCTCGATCTGACGCTGGATGAAGCGAAGATTGTGAATTGTCGCCAGTCGATAACCCAGCAACTCCTTCGCCCGAAACAGATGGTTGAGATAGGCGACGCTGAACGTGCGGCACGTGTAGCAATCACAGGTGGCGTCGATTGGCCCATCCAAACTGCGGTATCGGGCGGCGCCGACTGAAATCCGTCCTGCCGGCGTGTAAACGGCGCCGCGCCGCGCGACGCGCGTTGGTAGCACGCAGTCGAACATATCGACGCCGAGCGCGACGGCGTTCCAGAGATCCTCGGGCGATCCGACGCCCATCAGGTAGCGCGGCTTCCCGGGAGGCAGTTCGTCCAGCGTGAGTTCCAGCATGTCCGCCATTACCTGCTTGGGCTCGCCGACGCTCAATCCGCCGATCGCGCAACCGGAGACTTCCATATCGGCCAGGAACCGCGCCGACTCTCGCCGCCGCCCGCCGTCGAATCCGCCCTGACAGATACCGAACAGCGCTCCCGGATGCCCGGTTTCCTCTACGAGTCTCTCGAACGCGGCGATGTTACGCGGCAACCAGGCGTGTGTCAGCCGCATGGCGTCGATCTGCTCCTGCTCGCTCGCGCCATAGCCTACACAGACATCCAGCGCCATCGAGATGTCGGAGCCGAACTGCGCCTGCAAGCCCATCGCCCGTTCGGGCGAGAGTTCGTGGCGGCTGCCGTCGAGATGCGAGTGGAAAGTGACGCCGGCATCCGAGAGACGCCGGTTGTCTGCCAGGCTGAAGACCTGAAACCCGCCAGAATCGGTCAGGATGGGGCCGTCCCATCGCATGAAGTGACTGACGCCGCCGAACTGCTCGATCAGTTCCGCGCCCGGACGAAGCATCAGGTGATAGGTGTTAGCGAGTACGATCTGGGCGCCGATCGTCCGAAGGTCGTTGGGATCGAGCGACTTTACGGTGGCCTGGGTGCCGACCGGCATGAAAGCGGGCGTCAACACTACGCCGCGCGGCAGGCGCAACTGGCCGGCGCGAGCGTGGCCGTCGATTCCATCGACACTGAAGAAGGATAAGGATGCGGGCGACACGAGGTCTGACATGCTTCCAATTATCCCAAG